>CAJMPM010000018.1 GCA_905215225.1 uncultured bacterium | reverse complement strand
GACAGGTCAGACCGCCTCGCCCTTCGAAGTCCAGACGTCAATTCGCATCTCGCTCCCCCGCGATGATGGCGGTCTGGGCATCGACATCACCAATAACGCGCGCATCCCGCTCAGCGAAGCCGCGCGTTCGCTGTATGACAAAACCTGCTGCTACGCCGATATCCTCATCGAAAGCGCCACCGACAGCATGGGCGTCATCCTTGAATGCCAAGGCCGCTCCGCCCACGACAGCGAAGCCGCGAGCCTCTCCGATGCCGAGCGCGCCACCGCACTCACAAGCATGGGCTACGATGTCATCCAAATAACCTATGACCAGATCAAGGAGAAGAAGAGCTACAACCACATAGCCGAGCTCATCCATAAAAAGGCTGGGCTTCCCTACACCCCAAAGACTAAACAGGAGCGCACTGCCGAAGATGCCCTGCGGCAAGAGCTACTTGTCGATTGGGTTGAGCTATTCACTGCCGGGCCGGCCAGCTAGCAGCTAGCAATCAGGGGCAGCGCAGACACATCGGGCGATTCGACACGGGCGGCAAATCCCGCCTCGGTTAGCTCGACGACCTCGGTAAACGTTGAATCGAAAAACTCCTCGGTTAGCAAGCGATACGGCGGATGATCGGGCTCGCCGGGGTTTTCGCGTACAATCTCGTGCATGACGCCGATGGTCTTGAGCACATATTCTTTATGGATGGGATACTGCCCAAAACGCGTCGCCGCAGTATACAGGCGATCGGTCGCACGCGGAATCGAAACAATGCCGAGCGTCTTGCCAAACCAGTCAAAGTCGCCTTGCTTTTTAATGCGGAACTCCTCGCACGGCTTGCCGCCGTGCGCCTCCAGGTACTGATTCACGCGCGTATTCCATACGGTATCGGCCACCAGATGCGACCAGACGCCCAGTGTTAAATCGAGCAGCGACTGCGCCACATCTTCGGACGCAAGCGAGAACTCACAGGCGCCGGGACCGGCAACCGGCTCGGCATCCTTGTAGCGCTGGGGATAGTGCACGCGGTTCAGTCGCTCGCGTTCCTCGATAATCGAGGTCGCCGCGGCCGGTGCACCGGTGGGCGAACTTTTAAGCAACGGTGCCACATAGGTATCCCAGAACTCATGCTCACGCGGCTTAGGGATGGGCTCAGGCTTGGCAAAGTGCGTAATGCGATACGGGATGGGATCGGCGATGCCAGGGACCATATAGCCCACGAAGATATCCGGAACCACACAGCCAAACAAAAAGGCATTGCGGTCGCGCACGCTCTTGGCAAGCGCACCGGTGCGCTCCAGCAAACGCTCCGTCTGAGCAATATGAATGTTCCAGCTTGGCATAGCCACCCCCATAAAAAACCTGGATAACTATACCATCACGGCAAAGCCGCGCGGGCGGCTACGCACGCTCTACGCAGCAACTAGTCCGTAGCACCGCTTTCGGTTCCATACGACGGCGAAGGCGCCTCGATCACATGGTGATATCGATCGATATAGATTGCACGGGCACCCAGGCGTCGCACCAAATCCTGGTGATGTGTACTCATCAAGACCGTCTTACCCGCCGCGACGTAGGCCAGCAAGAAGTTGACCACGATGTCGCATGAATCCTCGTCGAGCCCATTGGTAGGCTCGTCGAGCACCAGGATATCGGGATTCATCGACACCACCGCAGCCAGCGCAACGCGCTTCTTTTGCCCGCCCGAGAGCTGATAGGGAGAGACGTCGGCAAGATCGGCAACCTGGAACAGCTCCATGGCATCGCAGACGCGGCGCTCGAGCTCGTCTGCCGGCAGCCCCATTTGAGCCGGGCCAAACGCGACTTCCTCGCCGACCGTGGCACAAAAGAGCTGCGCATCGGCGTTTTGGAACGCAAAGCCCACGCGCTGATGGAACCGCTGGGCCGTCGCGGAATCCTTGAGATATGCGGCATCGACCGCATACCCGTCGAACAGGTACGCACCCGCGTCCGCAAGCTCAAGGCCGTTGATAAGACGCATGATCGTCGTCTTGCCGCAGCCGTTAGGACCAAGCAGAGCAACGAGCTCCCCACGGTTCACCTGCAATGAAACGCCGTCGACCACCGTATGACCCGCATAGGAAAACACCACGTCGCGAAACTCGATGAGCGGCGTGACCTCGGCGCCGGCAACACCGCTCACACCCATCGCGTTATTCGTATCGTTTGCCAAAACGTCGCCCTTCCCTACTCACATCGACGGTTCGACCGTCCGCGCTACAACATCGCGCACAACACGGCGAGCAACGTCACAACGGCTGCGTAAACGGTATCGCGCCAGCCAAAGCCGCTCCGCGCGGGAGCCGGATACGCACCGGCAAAGCCGCGGCACAGCATGGCCTCGTCCATCGCGCGGCTGCATTCCATCGCCTTGATAAACGTCATGCCCATGATACCCGCCAGCGAGTCGGTGCGCGAAAAACCCGCAGGCGCGGAACCGATGCTACGCAGCATGACCGATTCGCACAGATCGTGCGCCGTACGACCCAGCACCTCGATGTGCTTGAGCGCCATATCAAACGTAAAGATAACTTCGTCGGGTAGATGCAGCATCTTGAGCGCCGCCGACATGCGGCTCCACGTGAGGGTCCACGAAACACCCAGCACGAGCGACACGTTAATGAACGTCTTAAGCGCAATTTTGAGCATGGCACCCGCGGCAGAAGCGCCCAGCAGCAGGGCAGGCAGCGCCAGAACCACGGCAAACCCTGCGGCAGCCAACGCCGGCACAAAGGTCGCGCGCAGCCCGCGTACAGGGCGCACGGCAACGAGCACCAGCGCGATAGCCGCCATCAACATGATGTACAGCGGGCTCTGCGTCAGACACACGCACAGGACGCAAAAGAACATCCCCACCAGGCGCACCGGAGCCGAAACGCAAGAAAGGGCGCGGTCGACCATCGACCCGCCCTCGTGCGCGCCTCCCCCCAGGCGAACCCGCTCAAGCAGGCTCGCCAGGTGCAGGACATTCTTTTGCATCACACGATGCCGAGCCCCCGCGGGCTCGTATCGCTCCTCGGTCGCAAGCCAGCTAGGCAGCTCGGCTATTGCCATGAGCACCGCTTTCCTTGACCGTCAGCGAGATCAGACGGAATGCGATGGTGAGCACCGCCACGCCAATTACGCCCGAGAGGATATACATGGCAGCCTGACCGGCAAAGCCAAGACCCTGCTCCTCGGAATAGGCCTGCAGGTAATCGCCCGTGGGCAGGGCATCGGCAAAGGTCGGGGTATCGAGGCCGACTGAAGCCTGCAGGCTGTCGTCGCCAGCCTCCTGAACGGCGGTCGCGGCGCCCTCGGCGTCCCACTCACCCCAGGCGTCACCCGTGGCCAGTAGGCCCAGCGGCGTGGCCACGACAAGCACGGCAACCAAGATGAGCGTGGGGACCAGCGAGGTCTTCTTGGCAGCAGCGCCCTCGGCAGCAAGCTGGCCATCGACGGCCTCGGGCCCGACGATAATGCTCGGCGCCGTCTTCTTAATGAAACCGTAGATGGCGGCCGTCGCCACGCCCTCGACCACGCCGGCAACCAACATATGCGGGATCATCATGGCCGGAATGGCAATGGACAGCGGGAAGGGGCAGTACAGCGGAGCGCCCGAAGCATTCGTGAAAAGCATCGGCTGAATACCAAACTCGATTGCTGCGCACAGGGCCGCCAGGCACAGGCCGACCCAGCCGCTTACGATGGCCGAAACCGAGGTGCCCCAGCTCTTGTCGTGCAAACGGCTGTTAAGCGCGCGGAACACGATGGCTGCGGCAAACGGCAACACGAAGGCCATGTTAAAGCAGTTAGCGCCAAAGGACAGGATGCCGCCGTCGCCAAACAGCAGCGCTTGCAGCGCCAGCGCGACCGAAACCGCGATAGCCGCGGCCTCGGGGCCCAGCAGCAGCGCGATGAGTGCGCCGCCGACGGCGTGGCCTGTGGTGCCGCCGGGCAACGGCACGTTGAACATCATGAGCAAGAAGGAAAATGCGGCGCAGATGCCCAGGAAAGCCATGTGCTCGCGATCGAGCGTGGCGCGCACCTTCTTGATGCAGTGGATCCAAACGGGCACCATCGCCACCGCCATAACGGCATCGGTCTGCGGGGACAGATAATTATCTGGAATGTGCATGTACGCCTCCCGGTTATCGGCGCACGGAATTGCAACGCCGCTTGAATCACCTTTCCAGTGTTACGTAATGTCAGATTCGTAACACGCCGCGGGCTATCATAGCAAAACGGCGCACTGCCGACAAAGCAGCACGCCGTTATGTAATGCGCGTGTCATATATGCAGGCTCAACGGTGCCTTATACCGAGCATAGCAGTCACGTAGGACTCGGCGGCAGCCACCGCTGACCCATACCCCAGCGTAGAACCTAGCCGCGGACCTCGCCGTTTACGCCCTTGCACACCTTGGTGACGATCTTCTGGTGCGCCTTCTCGACCTCTTCGCTGGTGAGCGTGTGGTCGTCGGAGCGATACGTAAGCGCAAAGGCCATGGACTTCTTGCCCGCTCCGATGCGAATGGGATCGCGGTAGACGTCGAACAGGCGCACGCCCTCGAGCAGCTTGCCGCCGGCGCTGGTAATACGGCGCTCAAGATCCTCGCAGGTCACGGAGTTGTCGACCACGATAGCAAGGTCGTGCTCAACGGCAGGGTACTGCGAGAACTCGCGGTAGTTCTCCTGATTGCGGGCGCCCTTGATCAGCTTGTCCAGGTCGAGCTCAAAGGCAACGACGACCTCGTCGATGCCCATGGCCTCGCGCGCCTCGGGGTGGATCTCGCCGACCCAACCCAGCACGGTACCGCCGGACAGAACCTCGGCGGCGCGACCCGGCTGCAAGAAGGCATAGCCCTCGCCCTCGGCGGGACGGAAGCGGACCTTCTCGATGCGCAGCTGGGCGAGCAGCTCCTCGACAATGCCCTTGCCAAAGAAGAAGCGCAGCTTGCGGTACTTCATGTTCCAGGACTGCTCGCTCCACTGGCCCGAGAGCACGCCCGCCACGGACTTGGTCTCCTTGGGCAGGCTGGCATTCTCGCGGCCGTGGAACAGGCTGCCGACCTCGTACAGGTGCACGTTGGGCGTGCCGTGGGCCTCGTTATAGGCCACAGACTGCAGCAGACCCGGCAGCAGCGAGCGGCGCATCTCGGTCTGCTCGGCCACCAGCGGGTTCATGAGCACCACGGGGCAACCGCGGCCCTCGGTGGACATGCCGATCTTCTCCAGGTCGCCCGGGGCGGCAAAGCCAAAGGTCGTGGTCTCGTTGAGGCCGCAGGCGCGCAGGATCTCGCCGACCTTACGAGTGAGCTTCTGCTCGCGGGTCAGACCGCCGATGTGGTTCTTGGCAGCCGGAATGGTCGCCGTCACGCGGCCCATGCCCCATAAGCGCAAGACCTCCTCGATCAGGTCGATCTCACGCGGCAGGTCGGGACGGAAGCTCGGCGGCGTGACCATAAAGTCCTCGCCGTCGCGCTCGACGGTGCAGCCCAGGCGGGTGAGCGAGCGCTCGATAAAGTCGGACTCGATGTCGGCACCGCAGATGGCGTGCACGCGGGCCAGGCGCAGCTTGATGCTGTCGATGGTCTTGGGCGCGGGGAACACGTCCACATAGCCGGGAGCGACCTCGCCGCCGGCGATCTCCTCGATGAGCGCGCAGGTAACGTTGGCCACATCCACGCAGCCGGTCTCATCGACCTGGCGCTCAAAGCGAATGGAGGCGTCGGAGATCAGCGAAAGGTCGCGGCTGGTGTGCGAGGTGCGGCCGGCGTTGAAGCAGGCGCTCTCGACCATCACGTCGACGGTGTCGTCCTCAATCTCGGAATCCATGCCGCCCATAACGCCGGCCAACGCCACGGGACGCTCGCCGTCGGTGATAAGGCCCATGCCGGCGTCGAGCGTGCGCTCCTCGCCGTCGAGGGTCGTAAACTTCTCATCCTGCTGGGCGGCGCGAACCACCACACGACGGTGGCCATCGCGCTCGGCAAAGGTGTCCAGGTCAAAGGCGTGCAGCGGCTGACCGGTGAGCATCATCACATAGTTGGTGATGTCGACAATGTTGTTGTGCGGGCGCACGCCCAAGGCGTTAAGGCGCTTGACCATCCAGTCGGGCGACGGGCCGACCTTGACGTTGCGCACGATGCGGGCAACGTAGCGGTCGCACAGGCCCTCGTCGGCGATCTCGACGGAAAGCTCGTCGTCGGTCGCGCGGCCGGTCTCGGCCTTGATGGCGGGCAGCTCAACGTGGAAATCGCGGTCGAAGATGGCGCCGGTCTCGCGGGCCATGCCGATCATGGACAGGCAGTCGGGACGGTTGGGCGTGATCTCGCAGTCGAGCACGGTGTCGCTCGAGCCCACGTACTCGGCAAACGGCATGCCGCAGGGCGTATCCTCGGGCAGGATCATGATGCCGGAGTGGTCGCCGCCCAGGCCGAGCTCGCGCGCGGAGCAGTTCATGCCCATGGACACGACGCCGCGAAGCTTGCTCTTCTTGATCTTGACGTCGCCGGGAAGCACAGCGCCGATCATGGCCGTGACAATGTGGTCGCCGGCCTCAAAGTTCTGCGCGCCGCAGACGATCTGCAGCGGGGCGGGGTTGCCGTCGGCGTCGAGGTTCTTGTCGCCCACGTCGACCGAGCACACATACATGTGGTCGCTATCGGGGTGCGGGGTCTTGGTGAGCACCTTGGCGGTCACCACGTGGTCGAAGGACTCGCCCACGGTGTCGATCGCCTCGACCTCGGTGCCGGTACGGATATATTCGTCCGAAAGGGTCTTGGGATCCTCCGGAATATCGATCATGGTCTTGAGCCAGTCGTAAGAAACACGCATCTAGCTCTCCTTTCATACTGAAAGCCTGCGAAGAGATGCAGGTGGAAACTTCAACTTTGTGAACATTCCTTACAAAGCGAGGGTTGTCCAAGTGCGGCAGATCGGCCCGAAAGAGGAGCGCCGCGTACTTTGGTACGCAAGCGACGAATGAGCGCCGAGGTGTCGTGCTTGGGCAAGCCGCAGCCTAGAACTGATTCAAGAAGCGCATATCGCCAGTCATCAACGTGCGCAGGTCGGGCAGGTCGTAGCGCAGGGCCGCGACGCGCTCGGCGCCAATGCCAAAGGCGAAGCCGGTGTACTTCTCGGGGTCGATGCCGCAGCTGATCAGGACGTTGGGGTCGACCATGCCGCAGCCCAGGATCTCGATCCAGCCGCTGTGCTTGCAGAAGTTGCAGCCCTTGCCGCCGCAGACGTGGCAGCTCACGTCCACCTCGCAGCTCGGCTCGGTGAAGGGGAAGAAGTGCGGGCGATAGCGCGTCTTGCGATCCTCGCCAAACATGCACTTAACAAAGTAGTCGAGCGTGCCCTTAAGATCGCCAAAGGTGATACCCTCGTCGACGACCAGGCCCTCGATCTGATTGAACTGCGGCAGGTGGCAGGCGTCGGCCGTGTCGGGACGGTAGACGGTGCCCGGGCAGATCATGTAGATGGGCGGCTTTTGCGACTCCATGGTGTGGATCTGCACGCCCGAGGTCTGGGTGCGCAGCAGCACGTCGGACTCGCCGTGAGCGTGAGCCTCGGGATGCGCGACGCTGCCGGGGTTGTTGTCGACCACATAGAACGTGTCGCGAGCCGAGCGGCTCGGGTGATCCATGGGCGCGTTGAGCGCGGTGAAGTTGTAGTAGGAGGTATCGACCATAGGGCCGGACTCGACGGTGTAGCCGATGCCGCAGAAGATGTCCTCGGCCTCCTCGATGATCTGCTTGATCAGGTGCTGGTGACCGATCTGCGGACGGATGCCCGGCAGCGTGATGTCGACGGCCTCGTGCTCGAGTGCGTGCTTGAGGGCGGCGGCCTTCATCTCGGTGGCGCGCTCGTCGAGCATGCCCTCGATCAGCTGGCGCATCTCGTTGGCGCGTTTGCCCATCATGGGACGATCCTCGGGGGCGAGCTTGCCCATCATGCGCATCAGGCCGGTAATACGACCCTTGCGACCGAGCAGCTCAACGCGCGCAGCCTCGAGCTTGGCGGCGTCGTCGGCGCCTGCGACGAGCTCCTTGGCCTCTTCCTCGAGTTTGACCAGATCATCAATCAGACTCATGTCTTCCCTTTCGTCTCTCGCGCTCCCCGCTTGCCGGGGCGGCTGCCGCCGTCTGACGTTGCGAGATCGCGGCCCGGTTCGGTAACAAAAAACCGCCCTCGGGCATGTGCATTGCCCAAGGACGGTTGAATTCCGCGGTACCACCTTGTTTGACCCGGCGGATGTCTGGCCCGCCGCGCCCACTCTTTGCCCCTTGTCGCGAGGCACACGGCTTCCCTACTGGGGCTTCGCCGCCGCTGGCCGCGCGCCCGTTGAGGTCGCTGCTCGGGAGTGAACGCTTGGCCCTTGCCACCGCAGGAAGGCTTGCAGCCCATGACCTTCCCTCTCTTGCCGGCGACGCGGCGGGCAAAACCCTCTCCGTCAACGCATTGGGCTATAGGATAACACATTCTGCGAGCATATCGCCGCGTTCCGTTTTGTTCGCGCTGGGTACAAGGCAGGTAGCTGTGCAAACTGGCCGTGCGCCCATCCGTGGCGCTCGGCTCGCGAGATCAAGGATATGGCATGGGAAAGAAACACGATAAGAAGGCCAAGCCCGCAGCGGGCAAGACGCCCAAAAGCATGAAGGTCGATAAGGCCGTCAAAAAATTCCGCAAGCTCGAGGGCAAGCTGTGGACCCGCGAGTACCTGCTCAAGATTGCCGAGTTTGACGGCGCGACCATTGCCCCCGCCAACGGCGCCGCAGCGCGCGCCGATGCCATGGGCACCCTTGCCGGCGAGCACCATAAGCTCCTGACCAGCGAAAAGTCCGTTGAGCTCGTGCGCTCTCTCGCGCGTGAGACGGTTGCAGGCGGCAAGATCGACGACCCGCAGCTGCTCGACGAGATCCGCGTGCTCGGCCGCGACCAGCGCGAAGCGAGCGTCATTCCCACCGAGGAGGCCGAGGCCTGGACCAGGCTCACCTGCGAGGCCGATGCCGTGTGGCACAAAGCCAAGACGGCCAATGACTGGGCGAGCTTTGAGCCCTATGTGGATAGAATCGTCGCCCAACTTAAGCATCAGGCCGAGCTCATGGACCCCAAGCGCGACCCATACGATGTTTGGCTCGACCAGTACGAGCGCGGCCTTTCTGCCAAGAGCTTCGACGCGTTTTGCGACGAGGTCAAGGCCACGGTCGTGCCGCTCGTGCACGCCATCGGCGAGCGCGGCCAGCAGCCCGAAGCCGACTTTTTGCACGCCCGCGTGCCCGAGGCCGCCCAGCGCGCCATGAGCTTCGACCTCATGAAGCTCGTCGGCCTGGACCTGGACGCCACCACGCTTGCCTTTACCGAGCATCCGTTTAGCGAGGGCTTTGCCGTGGGCGACGCACGCATCGCCACGCACATCTACGAGGACGATTGCATCTCCAACGTCTACAGCATCATCCACGAGGCCGGTCACACCATGTACGAGCTGGGCGTGAACCCCGCTTACGCGCGCACGTGCCTGGAGGGTGGCACCTCCATGGGCATCCACGAGAGCCAGAGCCGCTTCTTTGAGAACACCGTGGGTCGCAGCCGCGCCTTTATGGGACCGCTGCTCGAGGTGCTGCGCCGCCACGCACCCGAGGTCTACGGCGACGTCGACGAGGACACGCTCTACCACGCCGTGAACATCGCGCAGCCGTCGCTGATCCGCACCGAGGCCGACGAGCTCACCTACCCGCTGCATATTATAGTGCGCTACCAGATCGAGCGCATGCTGTTTGCCGGCGAGGCCACGGCCAAGGATATCCCCGCGCTTTGGAACCGCTTTATGGACGAGTACCTTGGCATCCCCGTTCCCGACGACACGCACGGCTGCCTGCAGGATACGCACTGGAGCGGCGGCTCGTTTGGCTACTTCCCCACCTATGCGCTGGGTAGCGCCTACGATGCCATGTTTGTGCCGGCCATGTGCCGCGACGGTGTCGACCTTAACGGCGCCTGTGCGAGCGGCGACCTGGCGCCCGTCCGCGCCTGGCTGGGCGAGCACATTTGGCAGTGGGGCCGCGCCAAGGACGCGCCGGAGCTCATCAAGGGCGCCTGCGGCATGGCATTCGACGCCCGCTACTACTGCAGCTACCTGCAGGACAAGTTCACCACGCTCTACGAGCTGTAAGGCATAACCGACACGCCAACGCAAAGGGGGCGCCGCGGAACCAATCCGCAGCGTCCCCTGTTTTCACCCAATAACTAGGTACCCAATGACTAGTTCGTAGACGCTAATGTCTTGGCAACGACAGCGAAAACGCCCCTAAGCGAGCAAGGTGACGTGAAATGAAAGGGCGCTGACCTTCTGGTCGCGCCCTTGAAATTGAACGTCAGATTGCCGCTTGGGGCCGTTTGCAGCGTCGAGCCGTTACGCGGTTTGATAAAACCGCGTAACTACAGAGCTTCCAGCGCCGCGGCGATGCGCTTCATGGCGACGTCGGCAGCTGCCTGGTCGGGAGCTTCGGCCAAAACGCGAATCACCGACTCGGTTCCGCTCTTGCGCACCAGCACGCGGCCCTCGCCCGCCAGCGCGGCCTCGGCCTCGGCGATCGCATTCTGCACGCCCATGTTCTCGAGCGCGGCGTCCTTATCCGCCACGCGCACGGCAACCTGCGCCTGCGGCAGCAGCTTGCACGGAGCCGTAAGCTGCGAGAGCGTCTCGCGTTCGGCGCGAATCACTTCCATCACACGCAGCGAGGTCATAATACCATCGCCCGTGCGCTCGATATCGCCAAAAATCGTATGGCCCGTCTGCTCGCCGCCCAGGCTGTAGCCGCCCTCGCGCATCTTGGCATACACGTGACGGTCGCCCACGCCGCTGGTCACAGCGCTCAGACCGGCAAGCTCCAGCGATTTGATCAGGCCAAAGTTGCTGGCAATCGTCGGCACCACGGTACCGCCCGAAAGGCGCCCGTGCTTGTTTAGATACACGCCGCACACGTACAGGATCTGGTCGCCGTCGACCACGCGACCGCGCTCGTCCACGGCCAAGCAGCGGTCGGCATCGCCGTCGTAGGCAAAGCCCACGTCCAGGCCCTGCTCCACCACGTGGCGCTGCAGGCGCTCCATATGCGTGGAGCCGCAGTCGACGTTGATGTTAAAACCATCAGGCGCGGCATTGATCACGCGCACGTCGGCGCCCAGCGCGTCAAACACCGGCTTGGCCACCGAGGAAGCCGAGCCGTTGGCGCAGTCAATACCGATCTTGACGCCCTGCAGCGAAAAGTTCGCGCTGGCGATGAGCGAAGCAATGTAGCGGTTGCGGCCCTGCATGTAGTCCACCGTGGCACCGATGTGGTTGCCCGTGGCCAGCGGAACTTCGCTCTTGCCATCGATGTAGTCCTCGATGAGCTCCAGCACGTCCTCGTCCATCTTAAAGCCATCGCTGTTGACGAGCTTAATGCCGTTATCGCAAAACGGGTTGTGGCTCGCGCTGATCATGATGCCGCAATCGAAGCAGCCCTCCACGGTCTGATGCGCCACGCCCGGCGTCGGGATCACGTGCAGCATGTAGGCGTCCGCGCCGCTCGCGACCAGGCCGCTCACCAGCGCCGCCTCGAACATATAGCTCGAGCGACGCGTGTCCTTGCCCACGATCACGCGCGCCTTGGCCCCGCGGTTGGCGCCGTAATACCAGCCCACAAAGCGGCCGATCTTATAAGCGTGCTCTACCGTCAGCCCAACGTTGGCCTCGCCGCGAAAGCCGTCGGTGCCGAAGTACTTCATATCTTACTTATCCTGTTCGAACGTTTGAGCGGTTGGCGTGGTACGAACCTTAAGCTCTTTGTGCCCAGAGTCCTTCGAAGTCGTGACCGTGTACTCGACCTTTATGTCTTGTCCAAGAAGCATGTGGACGCCGCCCCATGCAACCTTCAGACCATCGTGCGTCGCTTCGTTCATCTCGATAGAACCGGAGCCCGAAGTCTTAATGTCCGAAATGCTGCCTCCCGCGGGAGCATAGAGATAGAGCCTCAGTACCTCGTCATCAATATCCTGGCTAATGCCGTTATGGCCCTGGAAATAACCAGGCATCTCGGCCTTCTCCTGGGGGGTCATCGTGTTCTTGAGCGTGGTGGTCACTCGATACGTCGTCGAGCCATCGGCATTTTCAACCGAAGAATCGATGGTGACTCGCTTATCAAGGAACCAATCCATCTTCGAATAGCTGTAGTTGTTCACATAGACGCCCAAGATCGGAGCCTCCGACGTATCGGCTTGGAGGGCGCCCGATATTCCAAGAGCCTTCGCGGCCTTTTCCTCGTCATCGTTTC
>CAJMPM010000017.1 GCA_905215225.1 uncultured bacterium | reverse complement strand
GGCGGCTTCTCCGGCCCCGCCGTCAAGCCCGTCGCGCTGCGCATGGTGGGGGAGTGCCATAAGGCCGTGAAGGTTCCGCTGCTCGGCATGGGCGGCATCGCGACGGGCGCCGACGCGGTCGAGTTCATGCTCGCCGGCGCCACCGCCGTCGCCGTCGGCACCGCTAATTTCTACAATCCGCGCGCCACCGAGGACGTCATCGCCGGCATCGAGGACTACTGCGCGCGCCAAGGCATCGCGCGCGTCACCGATCTGATAGGAGCTTTGGAATGCTAACCCACTTCAACGACATACCCGCGTCCGAGCGCATCATCGTCGCCCTGGACTGCGACATCGAGGAGGCCTTCGAGCTGGCCGACAAGCTGCAGGGCAAGGCCGCGTGGATGAAGATTGGCATGACGCTGTTCTACGCCAACGGCCCTGCGGTGGTGTATGCGCTGAAAGAGCGCGGCTTCAAGGTGTGTTTGGGCCTTAAGTTCCGCGCCATCCCGCATCAGGTCGAGGGCGCGGCGTACTCGGCGGCAGCCTTGTAGATCTTGAGGGAAAGGTCGCGAATCTGCGTGGCGATGTCCTCGCCCACGATCTCGCAGCAACGCTCGAACGAGATGTTCTCGTCGTGGTCACCGATCTCGGCCTTCGTGGACGGCGTGAACAGCGGCTCGGGAAGCTTGGAAGCCTCGGTCAGACCCTCAGGCAGTTGGATGCCGCAGACGGTGCCGTTCTCGTCGTAGGTCTTCTTGCCCGAACCGGTCAGATAGCCGCGGACGATGCACTCGATGGGAATCGTCTGGGCCTTCTTGACCAGCATGGCACGGCCTGCGAGATAGTCACGATACTCGGCAAACTCCTCGGGGAAATCCGCCGGGTCGATGGAAACGAGATGGTTGGGGACGATGTCGGCAAACTTATCGAACCAGAATGCCGAGATGCGATTGAGCACCTCTCCCTTAAACGGAATCTCGTCGGGAAGAATGAAGTCGAACGCAGAAATGCGGTCGGTGGCGACCATCAGCAGGTTTTCGCCGGCATCGTAGATATCACGAACCTTGCCACGGGAATCCGGACGACGCTCCATCGTTGTCACGTGAGTCACTCCTTACCTAAATACGACAGTAATGCGGGTTCTTTCCCGCACGTTTTCGCAAACTCGGAGCGGCAGGGACGCGGCCCCTCCTTCACCGAATAGCGAAAAGCTAGTGCTCCATTGTAGTAGATGCCGCGTCCGCCGTGTGCTCGCGAGGCAGATGAATCGTAAAAGTCGTACCCTTTCCAAGCTCCGACTCCACGGATATGTAGCCATGGTGACGCTCGACGATTTGCTTGGTCACGGCGAGGCCAACGCCCAGGCCGCCGGCTTCGCGGGCGCGGCTGGCATCTGCGCGCCAGAATCGCCCGAAGATGCGCGACAGGTCGTCCTTGGCAATACCGATACCGGTATCCGAAACGGCAATACTGACATGCTTGCGGTCACTGAGCACCGACACCACGACCCAACCGCCCTCGGGGGTGTAGCGCATGGCGTTGCTCATGAGGTTGATAACACATTGCGTGATCATGTCGGGATCGGCCTCGACGACATCGTCGTGACCTTGGGTCTCATCAGCAAAGCGCAAGCGCAGATCGCGGTCAACAAATAGGCGCTCCTGAGCGTTGACGATAGACCGCACAAAGGGAACCATGTCCACCGGTTCGAGATTGAGCGGCGCCGTGCTGTTTTCCATACGCGATAGGTCGAGCATCTGCTGCACCAAACGAGCCAGGCGGCGCGTCTCGGAAGCGACCGTCTCCAGATGCTCATCGTCGGTGGGATACACGCCGTCCTGCATGGCCTCGACCGTCGCAAGCATCGCCATAAGCGGCGTGCGCAGCTCGTGTGCGACATCCGAGGTCAGGCGCTTCTCGTGTTTCATATCCTTCTCGAGCGAGGTGGCCATCTCGTCAAAGGTCTCACCCAGCTGATCGATTTCATCGTCGCCGCGCAACCCGGTACGAGCGGACAAATCGCCGTCGCGAATTTGCTTGGCCGTGCTCGTAATACGATGAATCGGCTTGGTGAGCATGCGCGACACGAGCGATCCGATAACGACCGAAATGCAGATTGCAACAACCGCGGCGAGGGCCATGGCGTTAAAGGTCTTCTCCCTAAACGCAGATGCCGCCTTTGTTAGCTGAGCATCGGAGCCGATGGCCCATAGCTTTACCTGTCCGACATGCTCGCCAGAAGACGTTATGATTTCGACGTTGGCAACGCTATCGGAGTCGGTGGGCGCCGACGAGACCGGGCTATGCGAGGCCTTTTTACCGCTCGAGCTGCTCGACGGTGATTCACTCTCGCGCACATCGGCGGTCGCACTTGCCGAAGGCCATGAGTCGTCATAGACGACAACGCCTTTCTTGTTGACGACCTGCATACTCAGGTCGTCGGACACCAAACTCGATGTCGCGACCGTGCGCAGCTCGCCCGCAGTCCAATTGCCGTTTTCCTCATACGACGTCGCAAGCTTTTCGGCAGCAGAATTGGCGATCTCGACGATATTAGAGCGCGTGTAATCCGAAAAGACGGTGCCCCACACAACGGAGACAACGCCCACCAGCACCAATACCGTCATGAGCGATGTCAGGGCAAAAGCCAATGCCATGCGCGAGGGATAGCTCATCGCTGGCCGTGAATCGGAACGAGGCGTGTTCCAACTCGCCTTGGAACCCGCCTCGTTCTCCTGCTTGTGCTTTTGTCCGATTTCAAAGCGCGCAGGTATCATATGTGATTTCCCTATTTCTCGTCCGACTTATCGGTCTTGGCCGGAGCCTCAAAGCGATAGCCGACGCCGTGAACGGTGTAGAGCCACTTAGGCTTCTTGGGGTCATCGCCCAGCTTGGCGCGAAGGTTCTTCACATGGCTGTCGATGGTGCGCTCATAGCCCTCAAAGTCGTAGCCGAGCACCTTCTCGACCAGCTCCATGCGGTTATACACACGGCCGGGATGGCGGGCAAGCGTGGTGAGCAGCTTAAACTCGGAAGCCGTCAGATCGACTTCCTTGCCCTCGACCAAGATCTTGTGGCCCGAGATATCGATGACCAGATCGCCAAAGTCGAGCGCCTCAACGGCGGGCTCATCGGCCTGGTGAGCACGGCGGAACAGGGCACGGACGCGGGCGACGAGCTCGCGAGGCGAGAACGGCTTGATCAGGTAGTCGTCGGCACCAAGCTCGAGGCCGATGATGCGATCCTCGATCTCGCCCTTGGCGGTAAGCATGATAATGGGCACATCCGAGGTATCGCGAATAGTGCGGCAAACGCGCTCGCCGGGAATCTTGGGGAGCATAAGGTCGAGCACAACCAGGTCGAACTGGTGCTTCTCGAACTCCTCGATCGCAGACTGGCCGTCGCCGACGCCAACAACCCAGTAGCCCTCGCGCTCGAGATAGGCAGCGACAGCGTCACGGATTGCCTTCTCGTCCTCGACCAGCAGAATCTTTTTTGCATCTGAAGCCATAACACGGCCCCCCTGTCTCAATTAGCTAAGAACAAGCCCATTTTAACGCACCTATGCCCGCCGAGCACCGCTACAGTGCGGCGGCTCGGCGGGCGGCACTCACAATTACAACGCGTTTATTCCCCTGTTGGCGCCTTTTTAACCCCTCTAAGCTTAAAGAGAGAATAGGCGTGCAGTGACCGTCTCTGGTATACCCTGGCTGTTGCGCACCGTGGCGTACGTAAGGAATGAGTCCGATTTTCCCGCCGTAGCTGGATAATCGCCATACTCCAAAGCGCGGTCGGGCGACAGCAGCGAGCCATAGGTCTTGGCAGAGGTGTCGATCAGGAAATGCGACGCCTGTACCTTAACAAGGTATTTATTCTTCTTGCCAGCCGCACATGCGAGCGGCTCGCGTGACAGAAAGAGGTACGGCCCTCCCTCATTACCGATATACGTGCCCATATTGCCCAGGCTGCCCACGCCGCTATAGGCCGCCTCGATAGAAAACACGAAGGTATCGCCCATATACACGGCCTCGAAAGGCGAGACTGACGAGGGAAGGACTAGCTGGGCACGCTTGGTGTTGTTGCCGTCGGTCAGATCGATTGCCGTTATGCCGTAGTAGACGCCCTCGTCGTTGCGGACACGCGGCGAGATGGTCAAAATGCCGTCGCTCGCGCGCGGCGCCGATGCAAAGCGGCCCGTCGATATCCAAATTGTCTCGGCCATGGATTCATCAAGTGAGCGACGATAGCAAAACGAATCACTACTCGTTTTATTGCCGCCTGCCGAAGGCATTTTATACCAGATGACTGATGACCCGAACGCCGTAAACAGGGGCGGATCATAGTCCTTGCCACCTCGATCGAGCTCAACCACATCGCCAGAGAGCGAAGCGCCCGACAGATTTTGAGCGTAGAGCTTCCACGATGAATTGGCAAAGTTCATCTCAACCCACGCGAATACGCCGTCGCCGGCGCGGACATCGTAGAATGCATATCCCGTGCCCTCGATAGGATCCTCGATTAATGTGGTAAGCGAGCCATCGCCCAGGTTGAGCACACCGAGTGTGTTGGCGTGCAGTGCCGATGCGGGCGCCATCATCGCCGCGGCGTAATCGCCGTCGCAGTAGTACAGCAGCGTACCCAGAGGCAGCGTCCACGACGCCGCCGGCTCAAGATCGATGTCGACTGCCTCGTACTCATCCGTAATCGAGACGATTTTTGAGTCATCTTTGATAACCTGCGGCTCGCCGGCGGCATCATCGCTGGTACCCGTTTTTTTCGAGCATCCGGCAAGCACCGTGGCAGCGCCCGCGGCAGCCCCACCGAGTACAAAGCCGCGACGCGATATTCCGTTCTTGATGTGATCGGCGATACCCATTAGGCGATCTCGGCGCGAGCGGCCTCGATAGCGCGCGTAAGCTGGTCGGCGCAGGAGGTCTTTTTCATACCGCAGGTATTACCGGCGAGAACCTCGATTACGCGATCGGCAGGAGCGCCCTCGACCAGCTTGGAGATTGCCTTGAGATTGCCGTCGCAGCCACCGGTAAACTCAACGCCCACCACCTTGTTGCCGTCATCGGAAAGGTCAAGGTGGATATTGCGAGAACATACACCCTGAGGCTTGTAGTCAAAACTAATCATTGAGATCCCCTCTCAGAAAGAAATTTCAGACGTCTATTATCCCCGCCTGGGCCGACTTATTATCGTAAGCACCGATTCAACATCCTACGATGCATGGACTGGTGGGGATAAGATTAGCAGTCCGCACCCTGTGCGTGGACCATGCGCTTCTCCCGATACATATTGTGGTCGGCGACACGATATACATCGGCCAGCGTATTTCCAGCCGTCTCGACGGTCGCCACGCCAATCGATGCGCTGACCGTCAGAGCCTCATCGCTTACCGCGGCAAGACCGAGACGAAGATCCTGTTCCAGCCCGAGCGCAGACTCATTGTCAGTATGGGGACAAACCAGCAAAAACTCGTCGCCGCCAACGCGCATCGGCAGGTAATCCGCACCAGCCACCCGCCGCAGCACGGACGCCGTCCGTCGCAGCAGTTCATCCCCCATCTCGTGACCATAGATGTCGTTGGTCCACTTGAGATAATTGCAGTCCAGCATAATCACGCTCACGGGCAAGCCCTCGTTTACCAGGCTATCTCCACGCGATTCAAGATAGTTGCGGTTGCGAAGCCCCGTCAGTTTATCTTGGTATGACAGCTCCTCGGCATGCTTGACCATCGATATGTTGTGCGTCGCCACGACGACCGACTCCAGCCGGCCTTGCTCATCGCGATGCTGGGGGACAACCTGTAGCGAGTACCAAGCGCCTCGACAATCTCGCACCTCGGCAGCCAAGTACGGTACGCCCTCCATACGTTCACGAAGCGTACTTATATCTACGAGTCCCACAACCGCTTCGCGGCTTTCGGGGCTCACGATATCCCGGCAGACCGTGTCCATAAAGTCATATGCCTCGTTGTGCTCGGAAAATATCTTCGCTATCGCCGGCGACATATTGATTCCCTCAATCTCGAGGGTGTCGAGATGCAAGAGGAAGGTCGAATCGTAGATGGCGCTTATGGCATTGATAATGCCGAGCTGTTTATCTTTTTCGACCAAATTGCGGTGGTCAACGATATTCCGAGCCAACAGCACCACGACCCAAAACGCAAGGCACACCAAAACGCCGACCGCGACAAATGAAATCCTGTCAGACATGACCTCAGGTTTGGGATATAGCGCAAACAGGCGGTAGTCCTTATATGCCGCACGCACGGCGTACCATTTGTCTCCTCGATATTCGATGGGCGTCAGGCCGTCGTCTTTCCACTCAACCCCTGCGCTGGTGAGGAGTCGGGCGAGCGACATGTCAGCATCGGCACTGTTGGATGAGACAATCTCCGCATCCTCCATAACAAGCACCGTGGGACCCTGGTGGAAGGTGCTGTTCGAAAGCACGTCGGCTATGGCATATGAATAGTCGTCCGCCGTATCGGGAACAAATGAGCGGTATGCCAGGGCAACGCCGTCGCCATACGGAACAGCACAGACGGCAAAAACAACACCACGGCGCTCGACGACAGTAGAGTAGGTCACTTTGGAACCTTGATACATCGATGCGACCGGCGAACAGGCCAGCTCCTCTCGCCACAACATGAGCGGATCGCGACCATCGATGTCGTAGTGGGCAGCCATATGACCATCGGAGTCCATGACCATCAACCCCGAAAGGTTCTCGGCATGGACAAATTGCTCGATAAGGTCGTTGTTAACCCCAACGCGATCAGAGGACAGGAACGTCGCAAACGATTCGACCGCGGCGAGCAAATCGTGCGTCTCCTCGGCTTTTCTCCCCTGTTCGTAGCGGTCATATTTTTCGCAAGCGTTTTCCAAAAACACCATGGTTTCTTGGCCAAACCCAAGCGTTTTTTCGCGGCAGCGATGGGTTCCAACCGTATACAACAGGCCTAACAAGACAGCGCTGACAATAACGCCGACAGCTATGACGGGCAGAGTCTTTCGACGCAAGCGGTGCTCATCATTTGTCATGGATTTGCTCCTTGCCCGCCCGTCGTCGCTCCTGTCTTGTAATTGCCCACAATACGGTCAATCGTGCCATCTCGATCCATGGCAAACAATGCAGTATTGAGATCCTTTACGATCGGTCCTTCATAGCTGTCATCAAACGCGACGCCCAGATCGACCGTCATAATGTTGTCGGCGAACACGCGGTAAAGGCCGGGATACTGGGCGACAAGTCGGTCAAGCGGCTGAACGTCCGCCATCCAACAGTCGACATACCCTTTGGCGAGGGCGGCTTTGCAGAGCTCGGCAGAACCATACGATTTGATTTGCACGTCCGGCGAAATTTCCAGATCCCCTGCGAGCAATCGGCGTTCGCTCACCGAACCCGCAATCACCGCGATGGTCTTGCTTCCATCGAGATGCGCCAAGGAATTGATGCCACTCGTTTTCTTGGCGGCAACCGAGACCGTCACGGTTAGATACGGCTCGGTCCAGTAATACTTATCCTCGCGATAACAGGGAGAATAATCACACCACAGGCAATCGATATCACCGTTTTTGAGCAGCCGGTCGCGATCGTTCCAGTCAATATCGACAAACTGTGGCTTGATCCCCGCGCGCTTGCAGGCCTCGCGGGCGATGTCGATATCGATTCCGGCGTAATCGCCCGTGGTATCGATATACACATAGGGGTCGTTATCCGTAACGCCGATTTTGAGTACCGGGAGATCTTTGTCGGCTTCATTCGAGGAGGAAGAACTGCTTCGAACGGTATACGTCAGGGCGCCCGCACAGGCGGCAACAAGGAGCATGAGCGCAAACGAGACGGTGGCGGCTCGCTTGATACGTCCGGGCACAAGCCTCCCTTCATCGAAACAGCAGCCGGATTTCATTGTATACCCGGGGCTGATGCGGCGATAAAAATGCGCCTCACCCAAGATGGGCAAGGCGCCAAAGGTTGAAATGCATCCGCAAGCGGTCGAATTAGGTTAACCCTACTCGAAGCTCAACTGCTCCAGGCGATCGAAGACCGTGTCGATACGGGTGAGGAAGTCCCACGGATCGAAGATCTCGTCGAGCTTCTCCTGGCTGACGGTGCAGCGCGGATCGGCCTCGAGACGCTCCTTAAAGGTGGGACCGGAGACACAATCCTGCACCTCGTGCCAGGTCGCCATGGCGTTCTCCTGCACAATGGCGTACGCGTCCTCGCGGGTGATGCCCGTGTCGACGAGGGCGAGCAGCACCTTGGAGGAGAAGATGAGGCCGCGGGTCTTATTGAGGTTGGCCATCATGCGGGCAGGGTACAGCTGCAGGCCGTCGATAACGCGGATGAGGCACTGGAACATGTGGTCGAGCGCGATGAAGCTATCGGCCTGGGCGACACGCTCGGCAGAGGAGTGCGAAATATCGCGCTCGTGCCACAGGGCGACGTTGTCGAAGGCGACCTGGGCGTTGGACTTCACGACGCGCGACAGGCCGCAGACCTTCTCCATGGTAATCGGGTTGCGCTTGTGCGGCATGGCGGAGCTGCCCTTTTGGCCCTTACGGAACGGCTCCTCGGCCTCGAGCGTATCAGTCTTCTGCAGATTGCGGACCTCGGTCGCGATACGCTCGCAGGTGGCTGCGGTGGTGGCGAGAACGCCGGCGAGATAGGCGTGATGGTCGCGGCTGATAACCTGCGTGGACAGCGGGTCGTGAACCAGGCCCAGGTGCTCGCAGACGTACTCCTCGACAAACGGCTCGATGGAGCTGTACGTGCCGACAGCGCCCGAGATGGCACCGAAGGCGACGTTCTTGCGGGCATCCTCAAGACGGTCCAGATCGCGCTTGAGCTCCCAGGCCCAAGAGCCAAACTTCATGCCGAAGGTCATCGGCTCGGCGTGGATGCCATGAGTGCGGCCGGCACAGAGCGTGTTGCGCTCCTCAAAGGCGCGACGCTTGCAAATCTCGCCGAGCTTCTTGACGTCCTCGATGATCAGGTCGCAGGCCTGGGTGAGCTGGTAGCACAGGGCCGTGTCGCCCAGATCGGAGCTGGTCATGCCATAGTGAACCCAGCGGCTGGGCTTGGGGTCGCCCTCGGGAACATCGGCATCGATGTACTCCTTCATGTTGGTCAGGAAGGCAATGACGTCGTGGCGCGTGACTTCCTCGATCTCATCGACCTTCGCCTTCTCAAAGTTGGCATGGTCGCGGATCCACTGGGCCTCGTCTTTGGAAATACCGATCTTGCCGAGCTCCGCCTGGGCCTCGCAGGCCAGAACCTCGATTTCCTGCCAAATGGCGTACTTGTTCTCGAGGGAGAAGATGTGTCCCATCTCCGGGCGGGTATAGCGATCGATCATAGCGGCTCCTTTTTGGTTATTGGCACGTTGGTCGTAACTCAACCATTGTACCGTGCGCAGGTGCAAGTATTGGCAGCAGGCATTAACCTAACATTTTGCCGCAAGAGCGGCCATGGGGACGTCCGCGTATTTGCTTCGCAAATACGCACCGGCTGCGGTCGCCTGCCGGATTCGCGGAGACGGTGGGGAAAACTTTGTTGAATTGGCCGTCCCCGCGTCTCTCGTGCCCGGTGGAGCGGGCAACGGGACGTCCGCGTATTTGCTTCGCAAATACGCACCGGCTGCGGTCGGCAGACCTGGTTTGCGCACCTGCACGGGCAAAGCGGATTGGACTCGACGTTCCCGAGGTCCCCTGTGCTCGATGGAGCGGGCAACGGGACATCCGCGTATTTGCTTCGCAAATCCGCACCGGCTTCAGGCGCCTGCCGGCGCCTTCGCCTGCTCGCTACAAACGCTTCGCGTTTGCTTTACGCTCGCACCCTGTCGGGTTCGAGTCCCGGCACTTTATTGAAAAAAGCACGGCACCGGAACGGTGTCGTGCTTTTACTTTTTCTGGAGCGGGCAACGGGACTCGAACCCGCGAGTGTCAGCTTGGGAAGCTGATGCCTTACCACTTGGCGATGCCCGCATATGTGGGGGATAGTATAACGCGGTTGTCTTGTTCTATACAAGGGTGACGATGCTTGTTTTAGCTGTGGAGAATCGTCTTACAAACAAGCCAATTGTGGAGATAGGGACCTGTACGCTCCTCTATTTACCGTTGTCTACCTGCAGATTAATTCCATTGTCTTTCGTAGGCGCCATTTGTCAGATATCGGGCAAGCTTTTGGTCAGACTCCGGTACTTACCCGCATGAACCTCGGGGGTAGCCTCATCCCAAGCGCCGCGGCCTCCCCGTGCGGCGCACGAGGGATAAGGAGCAGCCATGTCCAACGCACCCACGCACTCTGTCCACAGCGCAATCACAGCAGGATCGCTGCTCCTAGTCCTCTTTTTACTTTTAGGCTGCATGACACCGGATGCCGCGCTCGCCGTCGACGGTTATGAATCGCTCGGATTCCGCACTATCAGCAATGAATGCGGTCCTTTTGAAGTTGGCAAATACGAGGCACAGGATTCTTCGATTGCCTACTGCATGAACCAGGAGCGCTTTGGCCCTAGCACACCGGGCGGACCCTGGCTCACCTACAATCAGGGCTGGGTATGGCTCGAAGACGAATTCGCGGCCATCATCTGTCATGGCTACCCCACCGCCACATCCTTTGGCGAGCATAACCTATCCCCCGATCGAGCACGTGCCGCAACCCAACTTGCCGTCTGGATGCTCAACGGCACCACCCATACCGACGGATCATTCTCATATACAACCGCCCGGGGCGTCACAGAGAGGGGAAATTTTTCCGGCGACAATGAGGTCGTTGCCGCAGCGCGCTGGCTCGTCGACGGCGCCAAGTCGGGAAGCATTAAAGCCGCACCGCATCGCGCGCGGCGCTATTTGGGAGCTGTGTCGGGCGGCAGTAAACGTCAAGACATGCTCTACGTGCTCCCGGCCGTCTCCGTATCCTTCCAAAAACAGTCAGCCAACGCCGCCATCACGAGCGAAAACGATACCTACAGGCTCGACGGAGCGAGGTTCGACATCTATGAGAGCGTCGGCGACAAGCGTGTCGGCAGCATCCAGATGGACAGCAGCGGTCGTGCGCAGGCGACACTTTTGCCCAACGCGGCATATTACCTGGTCGAAACCAAAGCTCCGGCGGGTTATATCCCCAGGAGTGACCACATCGCCTTTTCCACCGGCAATGACGGCGGGAATGTCGTCATCGATGAGCAGCCCGGTACCATTACCCTGCGCATCGCAAAGGTCGATGCCGCGACAGGGGCAGGCCCTCAAGTCAGCGCGTCACTTGCCGGCGCTGAGTTCACCTGCGTCTCACAGTCTACCCCGGGCTGGTCGCTCACCCTCACGACGGATGAGGACGGCCGGGCAACACTTACCGACTTCCCCCTGGGCACCTTTAGCATCTATGAGTCGAGAGCTCCCGAGGGTTATCTGCCCTCCAATGAAACCTGGAGCTATACCATCGGTGCCGACCAGCTCGGAGACGCGGGCGTCGTTGAACTCGAGCGTCGCATCCCCAACATCCCCATCGCTTTTGACCTCGAGATTTCAAAGTTCAAGGACTGCGGTAATAGTGACGAATCTGGTGTAGAGCAGCCGGCGGAAGGCGTGGTCTTTGAAGTGGCAAGCAACACTTCGCAGCAGGTTGTTGGAACGCTGACCACCAATATCTACGGCTTCGCATCGACCAAAGACCAGGCCGGAGCATGGTTTGGCGCAGGAGAGCGCCCCGATGGCGTCAGCGGAACCATACCGTATGACCGTGCCGGCTACACCATTCGTGAGGTTGTCGACACTGTGCCCGACGGCTTTAAGCAGGCAGGGGAATGGACTATCACAGCAGAGCAGATCACGGACGGCGCAGAGCTTCAGTACATCGTAGACAACCACGCCCTGTCGACACATCTTCAAATCGTGAAGCGCGATGCTCAGACCGGCAACGCCGTACCACGCGCTGGGTTCACCTTTCAGCTGCTCAACGGCGACCGTGAGCCCATCTCGCAAACATCCTGGCATCCCGCCCATACCGTTATGAATACCTTTACGACCGATGAAACCGGCACCGTCACCCTACCCGAATCGCTTAACCCGGACACGTATTACATACGAGAGACTTCCGCCAAGGAACCGTATCTTGTTGGTGAAGATCTGGAGATAACGATTCCCGCCGACATGAACTTAACGCCCGTCGCGGTCGCCTCGTTTTACGACGACGCGGCAACAGGAAGCATCGAGATCGTCAAGAACGATGCCGTAGGTGGGCGCGCCCTTGCCGGTGCTGTTTTTGATATCCGTGCCGCGGGCGATATCGTGCGCCCCGACGGCAGCATTGCTGCCCTGGACGGCGAAACCGTCACATCCATCACGACCGACGAGCGGGGATTTGCGTGCGCGACTCATCTTTCACTGGGGTGCGGAACCGCCACCTATGAGGTAATCGAGGTGCAGGCACCCGAAGGTTACCTGCTCGACCAAAGCGTCCCCACCGTCGAGCTGTCGTATGCCGGTCAGGATCAACCCGAGATCAA
>CAJMPM010000016.1 GCA_905215225.1 uncultured bacterium | reverse complement strand
GTAGGGGAAGCTTTTACGCGATGTTTTCGACCAGCTCGGCGACAATGGCGTCTAAGGCGGCATCCGGATCGTCGGCGCCGGTGATGGGACGGCCCACCACAATGTGGCTTGCGCCACGCTCGATAGCCTGGGAAGGCGTCGCCACGCGGGACTGGTCGCCTAAGGCGGCACCCACCGGACGCACGCCCGGAGTCACAATGAGGGCATCGGGGCCCAGCAGCTCGCGCATGTCATGGGCCTCCATCGGCGAGCACACGATGCCATCGATGCCGTTGGCCTGAGCGAGCTTTGCCAGGCGGGCGGCCTCCTCGGCCACGGGCGACTCGACGCCGATCTCGCTCAAGGCATCCTGATTCATGCTCGTGAGAACGGTGATGGCGACGAGCTTGGCGCGGTCCTCGCGCGCCTCCTCGGCACCCTCGCGGCAGGCAGCGAGCATGGCGCCCGAACCCAAGCCGTGGCCCGAAAGCAGGTCGGCACCAGCAAGCGAAGCCGCGCGGGCGGCACCGCGAACCTGATGCGGAATGTCATGAAACTTAAGGTCAAGGAAGACCTTAAAGCCCAGGTCCTTAAAGGTCTTGACGATCTCGGGGCCCTCAGCGTAATAGAGCGTCATACCAACCTTAAGCCAGGCGGCATGGCCCGAAAGCTCGTGGGCAAGCTCGAGCGCACGCTCACGGTCGCAGTCGAGGGCGACGATAACGCGGGCGCGGGCAGCGGTCTCTAGCATTCGAAAGCACATACCAGTTCGTTAATGTCATTCTCGCCCTGTGACGCGGCCCAGGCCTCGAGCTCGTGCGCGATCTTGAGCGAAGCGCACGGATCGACGAAGTTGGCCATGCCGACCGACACGCAGGTGGCGCCGGCCAGGATAAACTCGGCCGCATCCTCGCCGGTCATGACACCGCCGACGCCGTTGATGGGGATATCGACGGCCTGGGCAACCTCCCAGACCATGCGCACGGCGATGTGGTGGCACAGCGGGCCCGAAAGGCCGCCCTTGGGCTTGGCCACGCGGGACTTGCGGGTATGAACGTCAATGGCCATGCCCTGGATGGAGTTGATGACCGAAAGGCCGTCGGCTCCCGCGGCCTCGAGAGCCTTGGCAATCTCGGCGACGTTGACCGGCGCCATCTTTACGAACAGCGGCTTATCGGTCACCTTGCGGCAGGCAGCCATAACGGAAGAGGCGCCCTCGGGCGTGGAGCCCATGGCGGCACCGCCGGCGGCGATATTGGGGCAGCTCACGTTGATCTCGTAGCCGGCAGCCCAGGGGCACAGCTCGACATACATCTCGAGCGCGCGCACAAACTCGTCAACGGAGTGGCCGGCGACCTGGCAGATGACCTGGCAGCCGTCCTTGGACAGCTGTTCGAGCCACGGACCGGACTCGCGGGCAAAGGCAGCCACGCCGGGGTTCTGAAGGCCCACGGAGTTGATCATACCGCCAGGGATCTCGGCCATGCGGGGCGCGGGGTTGCCGGGCCAGGGCTCGGCAGCACAACCCTTGGTGGTGATGGCGCCCAGCTGGGAGACATCAAAGAAGTTCTGGAACTGCCAACCGTAGCCAAAGGTACCGGCTGCGGTGTTGATGGGGTTCTGCATCTTGACGCCGCCGAAATCGACGGCCATGTTCACGGTACCCACTAGAAGACCACCACCTTGGAAGCATCGAACACGGGGCCGCACATGCAGGCGCCCTTCATACCGTCGACCGTCTCGACATTGCAGGTGTTGCAGGCGCCAAAGCCACAGCTCATCATGCGCTCGAGCGACACCTCGCAGTACGCACCGGCCTCGGCGGCAGCGGCGGCGACTTTCTTCATCATGACAGCGGGGCCGCAGCTGGCCACATAGTCGTAGCCGCCCTCGCCGCGAAGCTCGGCTGCCGGGTCGGTGCAAAAACCGTGCGTGCCCAGCGTGCCATCATCGGTGCAAACGTTGACCGTGGCGCCCAGCGCGCGGAACTCATCGACACCCACGGCCTTGGACGCGGTGCCAAAGCCCAGGCACACGTCGACGGCCACACCCTGCTCGGAAAGCTTGTCGGCAAGGCACAGCACGGGCGGAACACCGATGCCACCGGCGACGAGCAGGGCCTTCCTGGTGCCCTCGGGTACCATCCAGCCACGGCCACCGGGGCCCAGCAGGTTAGAGGTGGAGCCAGAGCCCATCTGGGACAAACGACGGGTATCGTCGCCCACGACGGCGTACCACAGCTCGACGGTGCCGGCCTCGGCGTCGGCGCGGTAGTAGCTCAGGGGCACGCGAAGCAGCGAGGACGCATCGCCGGGCACGGCGATGTTCACAAACTGACCGGGCTTGAGCGCACTTGCAAGCTTGGGGGCCGAGATGACGAGCGAGAAGATGCCGTCGGCGATCTCCTGGTTCGATACGACCTCGAAGTCGTGCATGCGTGCAGTGGAAGGTGTGGGCATAGACGCTCCAATCCCCCATGCGGTTGCATGGTCAAAACGAACAGAAAGCGCGGCACCGCAAGGGCACCGCGCACAAAAGCGATAAGGCTATGCTAGCAGATGCAGCCGTCGGCGAGCGTCTGCTTACCGCCGACAAACACATCGGTGGCACGACCGGTAAGCGTGCGGCCGGCGAAACCGGAGTTCTCGGCACGCGACTCGTAGCCGTCCTCGCCAACCGTCCAGGTGGCGGACGCGTCAAACACGGTCAGGTCGGCAACTGAGCCCGCCTTGACCTGAACCTGGTCGAGGCCCAGAATCTCACGCGGCTTGATGGCCATGAGCTCGACCATGCGGCCCACGCTCATCTTGCCCGTGTTAACCAGCTCGGTGAGCACGAGCGACAGCGAGGTCTCGAGGCCAATCATGCCAAAGGGCGCAAGCTCGAACTCGCGGGCCTTCTCCCACGGGGTGTGGGGAGCGTGATCGGTGACGATAGCGTCGACGGTGCCGTCGATGACGCCCTGACGGATGGCCTCGGCATCCTCCTCGGTGCGCAGCGGCGGATTGACCTTGAGCGAGGTGTTGTAGGTCTCGTCCAGGTCGTTCTCGGTCAGGAACATGTGGTGCGGGGTGGCCTCGCAGGTAACCTGAACGCCAGCGGCCTTACCGGCACGCACGATCTCCAGGCCATGGGCGGTGGAGATGTGCTGGATGTGCAGCTTGGCACCAGTCAGCTTGGCGATCTCGATGTCGCGGGCGATCTGGAGCTCCTCGCCGGCAGCCGGCCAGCCCTCGAGAGCCAGACGGGTCGAGACCTTGCCCTCGTTGATCTGGCCGTGGCCGACCAGGTCCTCGTCCTGGCAGTGGCTCATAAAGACCTTGCCGAACATCTTGCCGTAGTCCATGCAGCGACGGAGCATGCCCGCGCCCTGCACGCCGCGACCGTCGTCGGTGAAGGCGACGGCGCCATGGGCGACCATGTCGCCCATCTCGGACATGGCCTCGCCCTTAAGACCGCGGGTCATGGCGCCCGACGGATAGACGCGGCAGTGACCGACCTCGGCAGCACGGGACTTGACGAACTCCACGACGGTGCCGTTATCGGTGACGGGATCGGTGTTGGGCATGGCGCACACGCCGGTAAAGCCGCCCTTGGCAGCTGCGCGGGTGCCGCTCTCGATGTCCTCTTTGACCTCGTAGCCGGGCTCGCGAAGGTGAACGTGCATATCCACCAGGCCGGGGACGAGGTACTTGCCGGAAAGGTCGCGGACCTCGGCTCCCTCGACGGCGAGATTCTCGCCGACCTCGGCGATCTTGTCGCCGTCAATCAGGACGTCAACGACACCGTCAAGCTCGACGGACGGGTCGACGACGTGGGCATTCTTAAGAAGCAAGGCCATTATCGGCACCTCCAAGCAGCAGATACAGGATAGCCATACGCACGCAGATACCGGCGTAGACCTGCTCCAGGATGACGGAGCGTTGCGGGTGGTCGGCCATATAGGAGTCGAACTCGACGCCGCGGTTGATGGGGCCCGGGTGGCAGATGATCGCGTCGGGCTTCATGAGCTTCTCGCGGTCCTTGGTCAGGCCGAAGAGCTTGTGGTACTCGCGAATGGTCGGGAACGGGGCACCTTCGAGGCGCTCCTGCTGCACGCGCAGCATGTAGACGACGTCCAGCTCGGGCAGGACGGAATCGAGGTCGCTCGTCACGTGGTCGCAGCCCAGGACCTCGGGCGCCGGCGGCAGCAGCGTGCCGGGGGCGACGGCGTAGGTCTCGCAGCCCATGATCTTACGGGCGGGCATCAGCGTGCCGCAGACGCGGGAGTGGGCGATATCGCCGACGACGGCGACCTTCAGACCGTGGATGTCACCCTTGTGCTCCCAGATGGTGTACAGGTCGAGCAGGGCCTGCGTAGGATGGTTGTGCTTGCCGTCACCGGCGCAGATGACGCTTGCGGGCGAGTTCTGCGTGACGATGTAGGGGGCGCCGGCGTGCTTATCGCGCACGACGATGCAGTCGATCTTATAGGCGTTGAGGGTCTCGACGGTGTCGACGAGGCTCTCACCCTTGACCGTGGAGGTCGAGGAGCCGCCAAAGTTAAGGCTGTCGGCCGAAAGACGCTTCTCGGCGAGCTCGAAGGAGCTGCGGGTGCGCGTCGAGGGCTCGTTGAACATGTTGACGATGGTCTTGCCCTTGAGCGTGGGGACCTTCTTGATAGCACGCTCGTTGACCTCGGAGAACGCCTTGGCGGTCTCGAGGATGAGCTTGATGTCCTCTTCGGAGTACTCGGTAATGTCGATCAGGTGCTTATGGTTGAACGCCACGGTACTACTCACCTCCCAGCGGCGCGGAGCCCACGTGGGAACCCGGCGCGACGTCGTTGATCTCGACGGCGGTACGGCCGTCGACTTCCTTCATATATAGGTGCACGTTCTCCTCGTGCGACGAGGGAACGTTCTTGCCGACAAAGTCCGGCGAGATGGGGAGCTCGCGGTGGCCGCGGTCAACGAGGACAGCCAGCTCAATGCGGCTCGGACGGCCCAAGTCCATGACGGCGTCGAGAGCGGCGCGGATGGTACGGCCCGTATACAGGATGTCGTCCACCAGCACGACGCGCTTGCCGTCGACACTGAAGGGAATGTTGGTAGCGTGGATCGCGGGAGCGAAATTGGTCGCATAGTCATCGCGGTAGAAGCTGATGTCGAGGCTGCCGAGCGGAACGTCGACGCCCTCGATCTCCTTGATCTCCTCGGCGAGCTTCTTTGCCAGAAGGTCGCCGCGCGTGACGATGCCGACCAGAGCGAGGTCTTCACAGCCCTCGTTGCGCTCGAGAATCTCGTGCGCGATGCGCGTCATCGCTCGATCGACGGCTGGCTCGTCCATAATGACCGCCTTGGGGGAAGTCGTGCCCATCGATCTCCTTCCTCACATGTCTTGACTGCTGACACAGTCAAAAAAATAGATGCCCGACCGCTCAAAGCGGAACCAGACATCCACAGGAAGGGCTGCTCTTTGGCAGCAATGTAATTCCATGTGGGTATCTCGTACCCCTTTAATGGTCATGGGATAGTGTAGCCAACCTCGAGCTTAATTGCGAGCATAAATACAGAGCAATCCGTAAACGGAGCCCAAAGCTCAATAAACCTATATATTTGTGGGACGAGCTTGAAAACGCACGCACGAGCTGGCATAATCCCCTCTGCTGCACGCAAATCGGATCTACGTCCAGGGCCGTGGCGTGGGCACTATCGCCAAAAGAGGAATATCTCTGTGTAGATTGCGCACAGAGACATGCTTCTGTGCTATAGTTCAGGCTTGTTTGTTAACGCGACATGTTCGTTTGTCGCACAAGGAGGGTCAGTTATGTCCAAAGTTTGCGAAGTTTGCGGTAAGCACCCCGTTGCCGGTCGCTCCATCAGCCACTCTCACCGCGTCACCAACCGTAAGTTCCGCCCCAACATCCAGCGCGTCTACGTCGTCGTCGATGGTCACCGTCGCAAGATGAACGTTTGCTCCACCTGCCTCAAGTCCGGCAAGGTTGCGCGCTCCTAAATAAGGTCTTACCAACAAGTACCTCGGACTCTCCGGGTCAAAGACCTCGCGTTCATATAGAACTTACCAAAGGCGTCCTCCCCTACGGAGGGCGCCTTTTTGCACTCATTGGGGACAGACTTATATGAGGGTTTGCAGATGTCAAAGGGATCATAGCGCAGCTGGTATGCCTTGTATCTAACGGTACGCCTCGAGCGAGTCGGACGCACCTTACACGGGATTGAAATGGATGTAATCGAGTAGCTGCACCGCCTGTGTGTCCGACTCAACCGCGACCCGCGAATAGCGATTATCAAACAGATGTCCCGTTTTCCCATTGAAATACTCATGAGAGTCTGTCCCCAATGAGCGGGGCGATGCATTGGGCATAGTTTTAGTTGAAACGGTTCATTTGATTGAAGCGTTTTAGTTTGTCTTTTACGGGAATCTGACCGTTCACCGAATAATTTCTTGCTATCATGCAAGACGTAGGGTAAATCTCCGATCGCAAGGAGACACAAATGGTGAAAAAGTCACCGGAAAACACTACTCCCGCAATTGTGGACAACGTAGAGGCGCTTGAGGCTAAGCTCGCTCAGATGCGAGAGGCCCAGGCGCTTTTTGCTACGTACACGCAGGAGCAGGTCGACAAGATCTTCTATGAGGCCGCCATGGCCGCCAACAAGGCTCGTATCCCGTTGGCGAAGTTGGCCATCGAGGAGACCGGCCGCGGCGTTCTTGAGGACAAGGTCATCAAGAACCACTACGCCGCAGAGTACATCTACAACGCTTACAAGAACACCAAGACCTGTGGTGTCCTGGAGCGCGACGAGGCTTACGGCATCACCAAGATCGCCGAGCCCATCGGCATCGTGGGCGCCGTCATCCCGACGACCAACCCCACCTCCACCGCGATCTTCAAGACGCTGATCTGCCTGAAGACCCGCAACGCCATCATCATCTCCCCGCACCCGGCTGCCGCCAAGTGCACCATCGCCGCCGCCAAGCTCGTGCTTGACGCCGCCGTCAAGGCCGGTGCCCCCGAGGGCATCATCGGCTGGGTCGATGTCCCCTCCATCGAGCTGACCAACATGGTCATGCGCGACGTCGACATCATCCTCGCCACCGGTGGCCCGGGCATGGTCAAGGCCGCCTACTCCTCGGGCAAGCCCGCCCTGGGCGTTGGCGCCGGTAACACCCCGGTCGTCATCGACGACACCGCCGACGTGCTGCTCGCCGTCAACTCCATCATCCACTCCAAGACCTTCGACAACGGCATGATCTGCGCTTCCGAGCAGTCCGTGACCGTCATCGACACCATCTATGACCAGGTCAAGGCCGAGTTCCAGAAGCGCGGCTGCTACTTCGTCAAGCAGGGTGCCGAGATGGAGGCCCTGCGTGCCGCCATGTTCAAGAACGGCGCTCTCGATCACCGCATCCCCGGCATGGCTGCCGCCAAGATCGCCGAGCTCGCCGGCATCGAGGTTCCCGCCAAGACCAAGATCCTGATCGCCGAGGTCACCTCCACCGACCCCGCCAAGGAAGAGTTCTCCCACGAGAAGCTCTCCCCGGTCCTGGCCATGTACCACGCCAAGGACTTCCAGGAGGCCGTCGACAAGGCCGAGCACCTGGTGCTCGCCGGTGGCCCGGGCCACACCGCCTCTCTGTACGTGCACCCCGCCCAGGCCGAGAAGATCAGCCTGTTCGAGCACGTCATGAAGGCCTGCCGTATCGTCATCAACACCCCGTCCTCGCACGGCGGCATCGGTGACCTGTACAACTTTGGCATGAAGCCGTCTCTGACCCTGGGCTGCGGCTCCTGGGGCGGCAACTCCGTCTCCGAGAACGTTGGGGTGAAGCACTTGATCAACGTTAAGACTGTGGCCGAGCGCCGTGAGAACATGCTGTGGTTCCGCGCTCCCGAGAAGGTCTACTTCAAGAAGGGTTCCACGCCCGTCGCCCTCGACGAGCTGGGCAACGTCATGGGCAAGAAGCGCGCCTTCATCGTTACCGACCAGTTCCTCTTCAAGAATGGCAACACCCGCGCCATCGAGGCCAAGCTCGACGAGATGGGCATCGCCCACGACTGCTTCTACGACGTCGAGCCCGATCCGTCGCTGCAGTGCGCACGTCGCGGCGCCAAGCAGATGGCTCTCTTTGAGCCGGACGTCATCATCGCCGTCGGCGGTGGCTCCGCTATGGACGCCGGCAAGATCATGTGGATGATGTACGAGCACCCCGAGTGCAAGTTTGAGGACATGGCCATGGACTTCATGGACATCCGCAAGCGTATCTTCACCTTCCCCGAGATGGGCAAGAAGGCCTACTTCGTCGCCGTCCCGACCTCCTCGGGTACCGGCTCCGAGTGCACGCCGTTCGCCATCATCACCGACAAGGAGACCGGCATCAAGTGGCCGCTCGCCGACTACGCGCTGCTCCCCAACATGGCTATCGTCGACGCCGACAACTGCATGACCGCCCCGCGCGGCCTGACCGCTGCCTCCGGCATCGACGTCATGACCCACGCCATCGAGTCCTACGTCTCCATCATGGCTTCCGACTACACCAAGGGCCTCTCCGAGCGCGCTGCCAAGCTCGTCTTTGAGAACCTGCCCTCCAGCTTCACGAACGGTGCCAAGGACCCGCATGCCCGCGAGGAGATGCACAACGCCTCCTGCATGGCCGGTATGGCCTTCGCCAACGCCTTCCTGGGCCTCAACCACTCCATGGCCCACAAGCTCGGCGCTTTCCATCACCTGCCCCACGGCCTCGCAAACGCCGTCATCCTGACCCGCGTTATGCGCTACAACGCCGCCGAGGCTCCCGTCAAGATGGGTACCTTCTCCCAGTATCCTTACCCCAACGCGCTGCACAACTACGCCGAGATGGCCAAGTACTGCGGCATCGAGGGCAAGGACGACAAGGAGGTCTTCGAGAACTTCATCACGAAGCTCGAGGAGCTCAAGGACTTCATCGGCGTCAAGAAGACCATCGCCGACTACGGTGTTGACGAGCAGTACTTCCTCGACACCCTCGACGAGATGACCGAGCAGGCATTCAACGACCAGTGCACCGGCGCTAACCCGCGCTACCCGCTCATGAGCGAGATCAAGGAGCTCTACCTGGACGCCTACTACGGCCGCGAGCCCCAGGACTACGCCGTCTGCTAGTTTTAGCACGGTTATTTGCGGCGGGGGTGCACGGGTGTACGCACGCCCCCGCCGTTGCTTCTATAGCATCGTTGAAAGGATGCAATCATGCTGCTCCCCGATTCCAAGACCGAGCTCGTCCGTCGCGGCAACAAGGTCGTTTACGACCTGGGCGACAAGATCGTCAAGGTCTTTAACGAGACCAAGCCTGTCTCCGACGTGTTCAACGAGGCTTTGAATCTTGCCCGCATCAATGAGTGCGGCATCCGCAGCCCCAAGGCGCTCGAGGTTTCCCAGCCCGAGAACGCCAACGGCTGGACGCTCGTGACCGAGAAGGTTCCGGGCACCACCCTTGCCGAGAAGATGACTGCCGAGCCCCAGCGCTTTGGTGAGTACCTCGAGATGTTCGTCGACCTCCAGATCGAGATCCACGGCTACACCTCCCCGCTGCTCAACCGTCAGCGCGACAAGTTCGCCCGCATGATCGACAGCCTCGATCAGCTCAATGCCACCACGCGCTACAACCTTCAGGAGCGTCTGGACGGTATGACCAAGGAGTTCAAGGTCTGCCACGGCGACTTCAACCCCTCCAACGTCATCGTCGGCGACGACGACCAGCTGTACGTCTGCGACTGGGCACATGCCACCCAGGGCTCCCCTGCTGCCGACGTTGCCACTACCTACCTGCTCTTTGCCCTCAACAGCAAGGATCAGGCCGAGGCCTACCTGGAGCTCTACTGCGACCGCGCCGACATGCCCATGCAGGTCGTGCGTCAGTGGACGAGCATCGTCGCCGCTTCCGAGCTCGCTCGTAAGCGCAACGTGAACGATGAGTTCCTGAAGAACTGGATCGACGTCGTCGATTATCAGTAATATCTGAGCGATTCATTTCGCATCGGAGGCACAAAGGAAACCCCGCAGCTCGCATGGGCTGTGGGGTTTCCTTTTAGCGATTGAGTACGCCGACAAGATAAAAGGACGGCCCCGCATCTCCCCTATCTGGAGAAATGCGGGGCCGTCCCGTATATCGAACTACAAGCGAAATCGTCGATTAACGGCGAGCCGCCTTAACAAGCTCGGCAACCTTGGCAACGACCTCGTCGATCGCCACGTCCTCGCGCTCGCCCGTGGCACGGTCCTTGAGCTCAACGGTGCCATTCTTAAGGCCGCGCTTGCCCAGAACCACCTGATACGGGAAGCCCATAAGGTCGTTGTCGGCAAACTTAAAGCCGGGACGCTCGTCACGGTCATCGACGACAACCTCGATACCCTCGGCGCACAGGCCATCAACAATCTGCTCGCAAACGGTCGCGCACTCCTCCTTCTTAGGATCGAGCGGAATCACAGCGACCTCATAAGGGGCAACGGAGACCGGCCAGACGATACCGTGCTCGTCGTTGTGCTGCTCCACAACGGCAGCGAGCGAGCGGGACACGCCAACGCCGTAGCAGCCCATGATAAGCGGCTTTTCCTTGCCATCCTCGTCCATAAAGGTGGCACCCATGGCCTCGGAATACTTGGTTCCCAGCTGGAAGACCTGGGAGACCTCGATACCGCGGGCAGCGGAGAGTGGCTTGCCGCAGTGCGGGCAGGGGTCGCCGGCGACAACGGTGACCAGATCGGCCCACTCATCGACGGTAAAGTCGCGCTCGGGGCAGGCACCGGTAAAGTGATAATCGACCTCGTTGGCACCGCAGGCCCACTGCTTGGAATCGCGCAGGCTCTCGTCGCACACCAGACGGATGCCCTCGGGCAGGTTAACCGGACCGATAAAGCCCTTGTGCAGACCGTAGGTCTGGAGCTCCTCGTCGGTCATCATGCGATAACCCTTGCCAAAGACGTGCTCGGCCTTGCAGTCGTTGAGCTCATGATCGCCCGGAACGATGGCCACAACGGGCTTGCCCTCGGCATCGATCAACGCCAGGGACTTGCGCGTGCCGTTCTCGGGGAACCCGAAGAACTTGGCAACGGCCTCGATGGTGCCCATGCCCGGAGTCTCGACCTTGGTGAGCGTACCGTCGCCGGGGCCTTCGGTAACAACGACTTTGGTGCTTGCCGCTTCGTCATCGGCAGCAAAGCCGCAGTCGTCGCAGTAGACCAGCGAAGCCTCGCCGGCCTCTGCCAGCGCCATGTACTCGACGGAGGTATCGCCGCCGATCTCGCCGGAATCGGCGACGACGGGCAGAGCCTTGATGTAGCAGCGCTCGCAGATGTTGGCGTACGCCTGCTTCATCTTGTCGTACTCCTCCTGCAGGCTCTCCTGCGTGGCGGAGAAGCTGTAGGCGTCCTTCATGATGAACTCGCGGCCGCGCATCAGGCCAAAGCGAGGACGGAACTCATCGCGGAACTTATCCTGGATGTGATAGAGATTCACCGGCAGCTGTTTGTAGGAACGCAGCTCATTGCGCACCAGGGCAGTCACGGTCTCCTCGTGCGTGGGACCCAGCACAAACTCGCGACCGTGGCGGTCATCAAAGCGCACGAGCTCCTTGCCATAGGCATCGATACGGCCGGACTCGCGCCACAGCTCGGCATCGACCATGATAGGCATCATGAGCTCCTGGGCGCCGGCAGCGTCCATCTCGTCGCGCACGATGTTCTCGATCTTGCGAATCGAGCGCCAAGCAAGCGGCAGATAGGAATAGAGACCGGCGGCCTCCTTGCGAATCATGCCGGCACGAAGCAGCAGGCGATGGCTCGCAAGCTCGGCGTCGGCCGGATCCTCTTTGAGCGTCGGAGCATAAAGCTTAGACATATACATTGCTCGAGTCATTTATTTCTCCTCAATAAGCTTGTCGACCTCGGCCATAAGCGCGTCGACAATTTGGTCCTCAGCTACTTTACCAATGATCTGGCCATGCGAAAAGAGCAAGGCCTGACCACGTCCGCAAGCAACGCCCAGATCGGCATCAGAAGCCTCGCCGGGGCCATTAACGGCACATCCCATCACAGCGATCGAAAGCGGCGCGGAGTAGTTCTTAAGCCGCTCGGTAACCTCCTCGGCAATGGGAATAAGGTTAACCTGGCAGCGGGCGCATGTGGGGCACGAGACAATCTCGGGGCCACGGCGACGCAGGCCCAACGACTGCAGAATACCCCAGGCAACCGGCGGCTCCTCAACCGGATCGGCTGTGAGCGACACACGCATGGTGTCGCCAATGCCTTCGGAAAGCAAGATACCCAAGCCTACAGAGCTCTTGATGGTGCCCTGGAGCTTGGTCCCCGCCTCCGTCACGCCCAGGTGAAGCGGAACGTGGGGAATCTCACGCGACAGGGCTCGATAGGTATCAAGCGTCGTTTGCACGCTATGGGCCTTGGCCGAAAGCACAATGTTGGTAAAGCCGCGGTCTTCAAAATGCTTGACAAAACGCTCGCTCGACATCACGAGCTTTTCGGGCTGCGTGAGGTCGTCGCGCTCGGCGATATCCTGCTCAAGCGAACCGGCATTGACGCCGATACGAATCGCACAGCCCGCGGCACCCGCAGCATCGATCACCGCGTCAACCTTAGCCCAATCGCCGATATTGCCGGGATTGATGCGAAGCTTGGCGGCACCGGCCTCCACAGCGCCAATGGCCAGCTTGTAATTAAAGTGGATATCCGCAACGATCGGCACCGGAGACTCGTCACAAATCGTGCGGAAACCCTCAAGCGCGGCCTC
>CAJMPM010000015.1 GCA_905215225.1 uncultured bacterium | reverse complement strand
ATAACAGCGCCACCGTGACGATGGCGTATTCCACAGTCGCTTGGGCAGCTTCCTCGCGCAGGCCGTCATGCATTTCACGACCCCTCCATTGAGTTCGATGCCTGCGGGCTCAGGCGGATCACGCGCAGGCGGCACGAGGCATCGCCGGCATCCGCGGCAACCGTCACCATATCGACCCAGCCGCGCCCATCGCGCACGATGGCGCCCCATACGTTGCCCTTAATATCGAGATAGCCGCTCAGGGCGAGCTGGGCCGTTGGCACCTCGCGGTAGGCGCGTAACATATCCGCCGCTGCCTCGGTCATCGGTCGGTCCTCGGACCATGCAAGCCGGACCGCAATCGCGTTGTCCTCAGGCAAATCCGTCGCAGTGCCAGACCGCTTGTCGAGCGTCCGCAGAAAGGTTTGCGCCGTGACAGCGACATCCGAATCGTCCGCATCTCGCATCTCATCTTTTTGAGACGCCACCGCCGAATCTGAGCCCGAATCGAAGGCGGCCCCAGGACGCTGCTGCCGCGCGGCGTTAAGCCCCCAAAGCACCGCCGCTATCGCCACGGTCAGGCAAGCAAACACCAGCAGCACCCCGATGGGGCGCTCGCCCTCTACAGGCTGTTGATGCCCTCGCTGATCGCATCCCATAGCTCTTTAACCTTGCCCTTAAATGCGACGATGGCGATAATCGCGATCACCACGAGCACGCCGACCAAGATGGCATACTCGGTGGTACCCTGTGCACTCTCCTCCTGCAGTAGCTCCTTGGCGCGTTGACGAACATGTGCCGCCCGGCAAAACGCCCAGCCCTGGACCTTGCCAGCAGCGTCAGTCATCGTGTTCATGTATTCCTCCCTACATCATCCCGCCTGCTCCCAGCAGCGGGCCCAATATGGACAGAAGCAACGCCGGCAAGATGAGCGTGCCGGTGGGAATCAGCAGCTTGACGGGCGCACGCTCGATCTCGCGCTCGACCGCAGCGCGATGAGCCGCACGGATCTCGCGACTTTGAGCGGCCAGCGTCTCGGCAAGTGGGGCACCCAGGGCGAGCGCCTGCCCCACCGTGATGGCAAAGGTCTCGAGCGCTCGCACGTCCAGGTCGCGCGCGGCGGCCAACAACTCGTCCTCACGCGTGCCCACGCCCACCTGCCACGCCATGCAGGCCCGCTCAAGGCGAAGAGCCAGCACTGACCGGCGGTTGGCGCAGAAAATCTCAAGCGCCGCATCAAACGAAAGACCGGCCGAAAGACCCAAGCGCACAACATCGATCATCTCGGACACTTCGCCGAGCGACACTCGCGCCGAGCCGCCCACTCCAACCGCGCCCTTCACTCGCGCGGTCAGGGCATCGACCACTGAGCGACCCGCGGCAGCGACCAGCACCGCCTCGCGCTTGCAGGCCCCTGCGATCTTGCGTGCATCCGCCCGATCCAAACCCGTCGCGACAAATACACTCAGGGCGCACAGGCAAGCCGCAACTGCAACCGGGGCGCTCATAGCTCCACCCTCATAATGCGCCGGATAACCACCAGGGCAACGACGTTGAGGGCTAGACCCAGCACCACAGCGCCCGCGCCGGCAGGCGTCGCAAGACCGCGACGAAAATCTGCCGAAAGCAGCGCCAACACCGCGCACATGCCCGCCGGCATCGCCGCGACCATATGCGCAGACATGCGAGCCTGCGACGTCTTGACATCCAGGCGGCGCTTGAGCTCAATGCGCTCCCCCACCATGCTCGACGCCTCGGACAACAGGTCGGCAAGCGGGGCACCGGTTCGCTGCGACACCTTGAGCGCCAAGGTGACAAGCGAAAGGCCGGGGGCATCGATACGGTCGAGTAGGTCATCCAACGCATCAGTCGCCGAGACGCCGCAGTCGATCGCCGTCGCCACGCGCAAAAACTCGGTATGCACCGGCTCTTGCGCGTGAGTTCCCACAAACCTCATGCCCTGGGCCAGCGAATGACCCGAGGCGAGCGACATAGAGAGCGCCGTAAAGGCCTCGGGCATGGCTGCTTCCACATCGTGTTGCTCGCGGCGACGGTCGAAGGTGTCGCGAGCGGCGCCTACGCCAAACGGTGCGAGCAGCCCCAGGACAAAGCCGATGGGCGACAGCGATACGACAGTCAGGGCAATGCCGCAGACACCACTCGATAGCAGCAAGCATGCCAGGCGCGCCTCGTCATCCTCGATAACAAGGCCAAGGCGATGTGCTGGAACCAGCGCCGCCCAGGAGCGGGCAATCTTTTTTAGCAGGTCGTTTTCTACCAACTCGCGCGGCAGCCTCTCGGCAACCGACTCAAGCGCATGGCTGACCAGTTCCGCCGGCGGCACGCGCGACACACGAGGCTCCGCCCCGCACGCCACCGCGGCAGAAAGCCCTGTCAAGCCCCCTACGACGAGGGGCACAACGATCTCCATTCGTCCACCTCCTCTTGTGTGAGCGTTCCCGAGCGCAGGCCCTCCGCGATAAACGGAGGCTCGCGATCGAGCGTCCAGGTGCGCGTGGCGGCATCGAACGTCACGTAGCGCTCACGCTCCACGCCGCCTGCCGTGCCGCGTCGCACCCCCGAATAGGAGGACACGAAACGCCTGCCGTCCGCATGACGCTCGGACATCACGATGCCGTCGAGCGCCATGGCAATCTGCTCCTCGATGAGCTCGCTCGGCAGATCGATGCCATAACGTGCAAGCAATGTCAGACGCACCACGGTCTCCTGTTCTGAACCCGCATGAAGTGTGGTGAGCGACCCGTCGTGGCCCGTGTTCATGGCCTGCAACATGTCGCAGCACTCGGCACCACGCACCTCGCCCACCACGATGCGGTCGGGGCGCATGCGCAGGGCATTAGTTACTAGGTCGCGAATCGTCACCGCACCCTCACCCTCAATTGAAGCCTCGCGCGCCTCTAGGCGCACCACGTGCGGATGATGCGCAAACTTGAGCTCGGCGGAGTCCTCGATCGTCACGATGCGCTCGCCGGTGGATATCTCGCACGACAGCGCGTTGAGCAGCGTGGTCTTGCCCGATCCCGTGCCACCCGCAACCGCCAGATCTTGACGCAGCGACACCGCACACGACAGCAGTTGCGCATACCAAAGCGGCAGCGACCCCAGGCCCACAAGCTCGTCCAACGAACAGATGCGATCTGAGAACTTGCGGATGGTGAGGATTGGCCCATCAATCGCCACGGGCGGGATCACCGCGTTGACGCGATAGCCCGTCTTGAGGCGGGCGTTGACAATGGGGCTGCGCTCGTCGATGCGCCTGCCCAGCGGCGAGATGATGCGGTCGATGAGCACGCGGATCTGCTCGTCATCCTCAAATGCATGCTCGATGGGATATAAGACGCCGCCGCGTTCAAAGAAAGCCGAGCGGCAACCGTTGACCATGATCTCGGTGACGGTGTCGTCCTCGATGAGCGGCTGCAGCGGGCCCAGGCCCACCACGTCGTCCAAGATCTCGTCGATGATGGTCTCGCGCTCGGGCGTCGCGAGATCGGTCGGTTCCTCAACATTGAGCGCCGCCTCCACCGCGGGACGCAATTCCGCGCGGGCAAGTGCCGGGTCGATATAGGCGCTGATACGCGCCACTTCGTCGTAACCCATGCGGTCCATCACGGCGCGCTTGGTGCGGCGCTTGACGGCACGGTGGCGCCCCGCATCAACAGGCGCTGCCGCCGCGGCCGCACCGGCTTCCTTAATCCTTGTTTGCAAACTCATCGCAAATCACCCTCGCGCGACCAGGGAAGGCGGATACGCGGGCGCTCGGTACGCGTTGCACGGTCGGCGACCATATCGCTCCAAGGGCCGACGGCGCACCCCAGTTCCACGAGCATCTCGCGCGTAGCCTCGCGCACGCTGGTCGCAAAAGCGCTGGTCTGCCCCACTGCCTCGTCAGCGCGTCCAAACGCCATGAGCGCGGCGAGATCCTGCCCGCCATCGGCGATATGAATCTTGGAGCTCAACGCACAGGCAATCTCAAAGCGCATGGCGACGTCCTCGTCTGCCCCGCGCGCACCGAACCGGTTGAACACGGCGCTCATGCGCGTGCGCGGCACACCTACTCGACTTGCCAGTTCAATGACGCGCGACGCCGATGTCGCGGACGACACCGCCGCATCGCCAACGACCAGGCAACGGTCGCTCGCCGCCACCGCAGCCGCCACGGCATCGCCCCAAAAGACCGAGGTATCGATAAAGACCACGTCGGATTCGCGACGCAGGACATCGAGCAGCAGCTCCACCGGACGTGCCATGAGCTCAGCTTGCTCGGGCGCCGCGACGGGACCCCAGAGCGTAACGCCCGGGGCGCCGCGCCTCGATGCGGCCACGATATCCGGCTCGGTGAGCGTGCCCGCCGCCGACGGCTCGATAAGTGCCGCCATATCGTGCGGAGCATCGACGCCTAACAAGTCGTAAAGGTTTCCAAACATCAGGTCCAGGTCGAGCACGGCGGCACGCAAGCCCAACAGCGACGATGTGTGTGCCATGGTGGCAACGATCGTCGACTTGCCGCAACCGCCCGAACCCGAAATGGCGCAGATGACCGGAGCTCGATGCGGCGAAGCGGCAGCGTCTGCCGGCGGCATCGGAGGCGGCGGGGCGGGCGTCGGTGACAGCGTCCCCGTCTCCCCCGCCGCAACTACACGCTGCGTCCAAGCCGGCATGGCGGCTTGTTCGGTCTGCGAGGCAGGCTCGTTCTGCGCAATCTGCTCATGCTGCATCAGCGACAACTCGCCGCACCCGGCAAAGCCCTCAACTTCGTCGAGTTCATCCGACAGATTCACGCCGTGCACGTATCCCATATCTACAGCCGGGGAGTCGCCAGCATGCTGCGCCGGTCCTCCAGCGTCATCGTATACAAGGGGGTTCCGGGGGCGCCGACCATGCTCGGCTTCCGCTTTTCCATAATCATCAACACGCGGGCCTCTTGTAGCGCGAGGCGCCCCGGGTTCCCTATCAACAAAAGCATCGGGCTCAATCGTCAGACACCGGTCGTAGTCAACCGTTCCCTCGCCCGCGCGCCCGTTGCCGCATATGCTACGCGCAGCGATAACCTCGGTCGCCCCTGCGCGAAACAGTCCCTCGATATCCGAAGGATCGAGCGTCTCTATCAGTACGACCACGCGGCTCACGCGGCCCTCGGCCGTCAGGCGCGCAACGGTCTTTCGCACGTCTTCGGCATCGAACAGAGCTGCCGCGATAATCGCCGCCCCGCGACGCGACGGAAACGCCCGTGCCATGGACACCAGCCCATCCAGGTCGCCCACGCGAAGCACCTGCGCGCCCGCATCGCGGCCCTCGACTTCCCGCTGCAGCAATCCGTAATCACCGCACGCGCAGCATGCAAGCCAGATCGCTTTCATCACTCGTCGCCTCCGCTCTTTTTGCCGCGCACCGTGGCGGGAATCGTCAAGCTGACCGTTCACTTGCCCGAGGCTCCCAGCAGTTCCTTGACGTCTTCGGGGTCAGCCGCCAGCGTCACCCATTCGATCTTGCCCTCGCGCGTGGCACCGGAATCCTCACTGGTATCGATCACGTACGCGCCGCACAGTCGATCGGTTACGCCGTCTTTTTGCACATACACATCCACGTAGCTGCCCACGCCTGTGGCACCGCCGACCGAGTGCTCGGCAGCGACCGCCACCGAAACGGCAACCTTGCCCTTAGGCACCTCGAGCTTGTGGCTCTCGGCCTTGGTGTAGACATTGCAGATCACGGCGTTTTTGGGAATACGCGAAGTCGTCACGTCGCCGCGCACCTGGCGCAGCTCGGTCGCCGCGTCACGCGGCAGCAGACTCGTCAGCCATTCCTGGGTTATGACATTGGTCTCATCGAGGGTCTCGCCCACATCGATATCGCGCGCCGCGACGCATACCTCGGCGCGATCGCCACCGTACTTGGCCAAGGTCTCAGCCTGGACCTGTTCGGCTTGCGAGCGAATCGACGAGCCGTAAACCATGCAGAGCAGCGCAGCGAGCACGCCCGCGACCAGACTGATGGCGATGCGCTTGCTCTTGTTCACGGCCGCTCCTCTCATGGCAGTGCCGGGCGAATGCCCGTACCACCATTGTCTGGGTGGTCAGAGTGCAAAGCGGCGCAATCGCGATCTCGGTTTTCGATGTCAAACCAATCGCTGACCAAAAACTAACCAGCCCGTCAAGCTCGTGGCAAGGTTTTGGTCAGCACGTCAGCAAACTGCATGTTTCGAGGCTTTTCCGCAGCAAAAAAGCCGTCTCCTGAACAGTTGGGAGACGGCTGTCATAGGAAAAATCAATTACAGATGGACATCGGGATCGAGCATTTGAGCACTCACGCGCATGGATGACGCCAGGTTTTGGAACGTTTCCAAACGCAGGCTGTCGATCTGCCCGGCGTCCTCGGCCTCGCGAACGGCACAACCCGGCTCATGGGTATGCGTGCAATCGCCAAACCGGCACGCGCGCGATGCCTCGACAATCTCGGGGAAGGCGCGCGCCAGACCCCGCTCGTGACCCACGAGCGGTAAGCTGCGCAGGCCCGGGGCATCGGCGATCACGCCGGCGTCGCCCGGCAGTGCCACCATCACGCGCGCGACGGTAGTGTGACGGCCCTGGTCGTCGCGTTCGCGCACACCGCCAGTCTCCAACGTATCGTGGCCCAGCAGCTCATTGAGCAGCGTCGACTTGCCGGCACCCGACTCGCCCAGAATCATGGCGCAGCTCACGGCAGGCACGCAGGAACGAACCTCGTCCAGGCCGCGCCCCTCGGCAGAGGACGTCACGATCACGCGCACGTCCGGACCCACCAGGCGGCGCACGCGGTCCAGATCGCGCTCGAGCTCCTCGGCATCGCAGCGATCAGCTTTGGTGAGCACCACCACCGGTTCGGCATCGCAGTCGAGCGCCAACACCAGCGAGCGCGCCACGCGGTCGAGCAGCACCTCACCGGCACCGAGCGCCTGCACGATTAGCACGCAATCCACGTTGGAGCAGAGCACCTGACGCTCTCCGCGGGCACGGCCGCGCCAACGCTCAAAGCTCGTACGGCGCGGCAGCACGCACTCAATCACGCCCATATCGTGCCCGGGAGCGCGGCGCACCGCCACACGGTCGCCCACGGCAGGCAGCAGGACCTCGTCCTCGCCGCGCGACTTGGCAAACCCCACGGCATGCTCGGCGCGGAAGGTGTCGTCGGCAGTCGCCACCAGCGGAAACCCGCGATCCAAGCGCACCACGGCGCCAAGCTGCATCTGCTCGGGCTCCTCGGTATGTGCGCAAAAGTCGTCAAATGCCGCCTGCTGAGCTTCATCGACCGGCAGGTCATCGAACGCCGGAACATCCTGCAGCGCGTCAAGTCCCGGCACGTTTGCCAGCAGCTCCTCGGCAGACGCGGGGGCTTCGGTCGCGAGCTTCCGACGACGATCGCGCTTAGCCCGCGCCCCCGTCGTCTTTTTCTTCGCCTTAGCCTTCGCCTTGCCCACAAGCGCCTCCCAGCACCATAAATCACAACTGAGCAGGTATTTTAAATCAAAAAGAGCTGGCCGGGCAAAGCCCGACCAGCTCACAAACTTTCCCTCAGCCCTTTTCATCCGCACGGGAGAAAAGCCAACAAGGATACCGCAGGGCCCGCCCCGGAAGCCCTTTCTCCCGAACGATCCCGCAGCGCGAAGCGCGAGGACCAGTGAGGGAGAAAGGGCGTGGGGCGGGCCCGGACGAGTACGCTACTCTTTCTCCACAGCGCGCATGATCGCCTTGTAGATCTCCATCAGCGGGATGATCAGGAAGGCCAGGCCCAGCGCGGCAAGAACGCCCTTGAGCTCAAGCGTCACGGGGCCAAAGAACATCTCGGCAAGCGTCGGCTGTACGGTCACGATCACCGTCAGCACCAGTGCCAGCGCGGCAGAAGCCCACAGCCACTTGTTCTGCTTCTTCATGGTGAACAGCGACGCACGACGGCTGCGCATATTGAAGCAGTGGAAAATCTCGACCATGTTGAGCGTGATGAACGCCATCATCACGCCTTCCTCGTCGGCATTGCCGGCGATCATATCGACGATGTGGATGTAGCCCATGTCAAAGTACACGCCCACAAAGAAGCTCGCCAGCACCAGCACGGTGATGATCAGACCCTGGACCACGCAGTCCAGGCCCATGTGACCGGCAAAGACACCGTCCTTGGCGTTGCGCGGCTTGCGCTTCATGATGTCGCCCTCGGCATCCTCCATGCCCAGCGCGAGCGCGGGGAAGCAGTCGGTGACCAGGTTCACCCACAGCAGCTGCACCGGCTGGAAGATGGTAAAGCCGATGAGCGTGGCGATAAACACCGAGAACACCTCGGCAAGGTTGGCCGAAAGCAGGAACTGGATGACCTTGCGGATGTTGTCGTAGATGCGACGGCCCTCTTCGCAGGCACCGATGATGGTGGCGAAGTTGTCGTCGGCGAGCACCATGTCGGCGACGTTCTTGGTGACGTCGGTGCCGGTGATGCCCATGCCAACGCCGATGTCGGCGCGCTTGATGGACGGTGCGTCGTTGACGCCGTCGCCCGTCATGGCCACGATCTGGTCGCGCGACTTCCAAGCCTCGACGATGCGGGTCTTGTGCTCGGGCTGGACGCGGGCGTACACGCCGTAGTCCTCGATGTGCGCGTCGAGCTCCTCGTCGCTCATGCGGTCGAGGTCGGCACCGGTGATGGCATGGCTGCGATCGGTGACGATTCCCAGCTGCTTGGCAATGGCCACGGCGGTGTCGATATGGTCGCCCGTAATCATGACGGTGCGAATACCGGCATCGTGGGCCTCGCGGATGGCGTCGGCGACCTCGGGGCGGACAGGGTCAATCATGCCGGACAGGCCGCAGAAGACCAGGTCGTGCTCGAGCGCAGCGGGGCTGCAGTCGCTCGGGACCTCGGTGTAGGTACGGCTTGCCAGCGCCAGCACGCGCAGGGCCTCGTCGGCCATGGCCTTGTTGGCGGCCACGAGCTCGGCGCGACGCTCCTCGGTCAGGGGAACGACCTTATCTCCCTCGTAGATGTGGGTGCACAGGCCGACCACCACGTCGGGCGCGCCCTTGGTGTACTGCTCGTACTCGCCGTCCAGGGTCTCGACGACCACGGACATCATCTTGCGGCCCGAGTCGAACGGGGCCTCGCCCACGCGCGGGTGCTCGGCAGTCAGGCCAGTAAGACCAGCCTTGCCGGCATCGTTGACGAGCGCGCACTCAGTCGGCTCGCCCACGGCCTCGCCCAGCTCCTCGTCCCACTGGGCATCGGAGCACAGGGCCATACCGGCCAGGAACTTCTCCTTAGGCGCGGCGAGCTCGTGCTTGACGACGGTCATCTTGTTTTGGGTAAGGGTGCCGGTCTTGTCGGAGCAGATGGTCTGTGTGCAGCCGAGGGTCTCGACGGCAGAGAGCTTGCGGATAATCGCCTGGCGCTTGGCCATCTTGGTCACGCCGAGCGACAGCACGATGGTCACGACGGCGACCAGGCCCTCGGGGATGGCAGCAACGGCGAGCGAGACGGCGACCATAAAGGTGTCGAGCAAGGCAGTCGGGTCGGTAAGGACGTTGCCCACGCCGTGGCGGAGGATATCAACGCCAAAGATCACGACGCAGATGATAATCACCATGATGGTGAGGATGCGGCTGAGCTCGGCAAGCTTCACCTGCAGCGGCGTGAGCTCTTCCTTGGCCTCGGCCAGAGCGCCGGCGATCTTGCCCATCTCGGTATCCATGCCGGTACCGACCACGACGGCGCGGCCGCGGCCGTACACCACGGTAGAGCCCATGTAGCACATGTTCTTGCGGTCGCCGAGCGGCACGTCGTCGGTGCCCGCGGCAAGCTCGATCACGTTGGCGTGCTTCTCTACGGGCACGGACTCGCCGGTGAGTGCGGCCTCTTCGATCTTCATCGTGGCGCTCTCGAGCACACGGCAGTCGGCCGGGACGGAGTCGCCCGCCTCGAGCATGATCACATCGCCGGGCACGAGCTCGGCGCTCGGCAGGTGCACGAGCTTGCCGTCGCGCAGCACCTTGGACTGCGCCGCGCTCATCTCCTGCAGGGCCTCGAGGGCCTCTTCGCTCTTGGCTTCCTGGACCACGCCCAGCACCGAGTTGACGATAACGACGAACATGATAATGACGACATCGGCAAAGTCGGGCTCGCCCTTGACCAGGCCCGTGAGCGCGCTGATAACCGCGGCTGCGATCAGCATGATGACCATGGGATCTGCCATCTGCTCAAAGAAGCGCTTCCACAGCGGCGTCTTCTCGGCTTCCTCGAGCTTGTTAGGGCCTGTCTTAGCGAGGCGCGACGACGCCTCGTCGTCGCTCAGGCCGAGGTTCTCATCGACACCTTGGTCGCTGAGCACCTCCGCGGCGGCGGACAGGTATTCCTTTTGCATATAGAGTCCCCTCCTGGGATTCGGGCCACTCAGCAGATTGATGCCCGATCATAATTCCCAGGAGAAGGGCAAGGGCTCATCAAGGCTGCCGTGCTGAGCGGCAGTTGATAGTGGAGCTATGGTACCCCAAAGCAGCGCGTCTAGCCAAAACATTCCAATTGGAAACACGGCTCGAGTGCAACGATGCAGACCGTGTGATGCTCAATATTGATAAAACGTTTTTTCTTCGGCACATCGTCAAACTGAAATATCGCCCAGATAGCAGCGGTCAGAACGGTTGGTAAAGTTTTTGCATATACCGTTTTTCCGCAAAAAATGAACTTCTAATTCGGCATACGGTCGATTTTTGGGGGTATTCGGTCGTCATTTCGTTATAATCATCTCAGTTTTATTTCTTATGGTTTATCTATCAGCGCAAGACGATGTCAGATGGAGGTCTGAATGTACAAGCGCACTAAGATTGTATGCACCATGGGTCCCGCCTGCGATAGCGACGAGACCATCCGCGAGATGATCAAGGCGGGCATGAACGTCGCCCGTTTTAACTTCTCGCACGGATCCTACGACGAGCACCACGGTCGCATCGAGCGCGTCCGTCGTATTTCCAAGGAGCTCGGTCTGCCCGTCGGCATCCTGCTCGACACCAAGGGCCCCGAGGTCCGCACCGGCCTTCTGGTCGACGGCAAGAAGGTTGCCGTCAAGACCGGCGATAAGATCGTCGTCACCGCTCAGCCCACGTCCGAGGATTTCCACGGCACCGCTGAGCACATCTCCCTCGACTACCTGGCTCTGCCCTCCGAGGTCGAGAAGGGCTCCCTTATCCTGATCGACGACGGCCTGGTTGCCCTCGAGGTCGAGTCCGTCGACGGTCAGGACATGACCTGCGTCGTCAAGAACGACGGCCTGATCGGCGAGCGCAAGGGCGTCAACATGCCCAACGTCAACATCTCGCTGCCCGCCATCACCGAGCGCGATCGTCAGGACATCCTCTTTGGCCTGACCGAGAACATCGACTACATCGCCGCTTCCTTCATCCGTGACGGCGAGTCCGTCCGCGGCATCCGCAAGCTTTGCCGCGAGAACGGTGGCGAGCACGTCACGATCTTCCCGAAGATCGAGTGCGCCTTGGGCGTCGAGAACTTCGACGAGATCCTCGAGGCTTCCGACGGCATCATGGTTGCCCGTGGCGACCTGGGCATCGAGATCAAGCCCGAGCTCGTTCCCCACATCCAGAAGGAGATCATCGCCAAGTGCAACGCGGCCTACAAGCCCGTTATCACCGCTACGCAGATGCTCGACTCCATGCAGCAGAACCCGCGCCCGACGCGCGCCGAGGTTGCCGACGTTGCTAACGCCATTTACGACGGCACCGATGCCGTCATGCTGTCCGGCGAGTCCGCTGCCGGTAAGTACCCGGTCGAGGCCGTCAAGATGCAGGCCAGCATTGCTCTCGAGACCGAGAAGTACCTCCCGGCTCACGCTCCGCTCGAGGTTCCGGCCGATGCTCACGGCACCCGCGTCGTCAACAACGTTGTGGGTATGTCCGCTGTGAACATGGCTACCACCGTTGGCGCCAAGTGCATCACCGTGCCGACGACCACCGGTCGTACCGCTCGCCTGATCTCACACTTCCGTCCCAACATGCCGATCTGCGCGTTCTCCCGCCACGAGTGGGCCGTCCAGCAGATGATCATGTACTGGGGCGTTATCCCGCACCAGGCCGAGATTACCCAGGGCACCGTCAACGGCACGATCGTCAAGGCGATCGAGACCGCTAAGGAGCTCGGCTACGTCGAGGCCGGCGACCTGACCGTCGCCACCGCCGGCGATCCCCGCATGAGCGTCCAGCTCGAGGACAAGGTCTCCTCGACCAACGTCGCTTACGTCGCTCAGGTGCGCTAAGTCGTACTTGCAAGCACACTTGCATTGCAAAGGGCCCGGAAGGCAAAGCCTTCCGGGCCCTTTTTCTGTGCCAATGCCGGCGCACAGCAAAACACACACTCATTTCTTTACCAAAAGCGCGAAATCCACCCTTCGAGGCCCAATGAATAAAGTCCCAAGCGCTAAAAGTGTTCGCCCGGTGGCAAACCCACACCTTAACAGACGCTGCTAAATCGTTTTAGCAAGAGCCAGATCGACCTGGTTTTCGGAAGTATGCGGCAAATTCTGAGACCACCGAGCACACCTCGTTTTTTCGCAACAAAATGCCTGATAAACTAGCCTCAAAAGCCAGGTCTGCTCACAGGGTTCAGATTTTGCCGCATACTTCCGAATTGACGCTGGCATCGCACGGTCCAAAAGCACATTTCGACCAGGAGGACGTCATGGACCTGACGCTATGCGGTCAATCCGCTTTTTACTATCACCGTATTCCGCCGCAGGTATTAGGCCTTTACCCCGCCATTAGCCTTGGCAATATGGATCGCAGATGTTGCGGCCTCGGAAGTCATGCAGTTGTTAAAGACCTGCTTCACGCACCGCTTCACAGGCTAGTATTCACTCGGGCACAATCCGGGTCGCGAAGCCTGTTTAAATCGCACCTCCTGACCCAAGAGCCGCCTCCTGGGTC
>CAJMPM010000014.1 GCA_905215225.1 uncultured bacterium | reverse complement strand
ACCAATCCTTGAGGTTCTCCATCCAGGTGGTGTAGGCCTGCGTCCAGCGCGCGGGGCGGAAGGCGACCTTGCCGGAGCTGACGGCGGCAAGCGCCGGCCCCTTGAGCTTGTCGACGGCCACGAACCATTGCTCGGACAGCCACGGCTCCAGCGCGGCGTCGCAACGGTAGCAGTGCATGACGGAGTGATCGAGGTCCTCGACGTGATCGAGCAGGTCGTGCTCCTCAAACCACTTAATGACGGCCTCGCGGCACTCCTCACGGGTCATGCCGGTGAACTCGCCGTAGCCCTCGACGACCACCGCGTGCTCATCGAAGATATTGATCTGCGGCAGGTCGTGGGCCTGACCCATGGCGTAATCGTTGGGGTCGTGGGCCGGGGTAACCTTGACAAAGCCGGAGCCAAAGTTGGCATCGACGTGCCAATCCTCAAAGATAGGGATCTCGCGGTCGACGATGGGGAGCTTGACGGTCTTACCCACAAAGGCGGCCTTCTCGGGGTCCTTCGGGGAGACGGCGACGCCCGTGTCGCCGAGCATGGTCTCGGGGCGCGTGGTGGCGACGACGATGTAGTCCTGGCCGTTGACCGGCTCGGTCAGCGGGTAGCGCAGGTGCCACAGGTGGCCCTTCTCGTCCTTGTACTCGGCCTCGTCGTCCGAGATGGCGGTGGTGCAGTTGGGGCACCAGTTGACGATGCGCTTGCCGCGGTAGATCAGGCCGTCGTGGTACCAATCGCAGAACACCTTGCGCACGGCCTGGGCGTAGTCCTCGTCCATGGTGAAGCGCTCGTTGTCGAAGTCGACGGAGCAGCCCATGCGCTTGATCTGCTCGACGATGATGCCGCCGTACTCGTGGGTCCAATCCCAGCAGGCGTCGACAAACTTGTCGCGACCGATCTCCAGGCGGCTGATGCCCTCGCTCTTGAGCTTCTTGTCGACCTTGGTCTGTGTGGCGATACCGGCGTGGTCGGTACCGAGCACCCAGCGCGTGGACTTGCCGCGCATGCGGGCCATACGGATGATGGCGTCCTGGATGGAGTCGTCGGTAGCGTGACCCATGTGGAGCTTGCCGGTCACGTTGGGAGGCGGAATGGTGACGGTGCAGTCGCCCACGCCCTCACGGCGCTTGTAGTAGCCGCCGTCGAGCCACTTCTGCAGGATCGCCGGCTCGTTGGTCGACGGATCGTAGTTCTTGGGCATTTCTTCCATATATCTCTCCCTGTCCCGCCGGGGAGGAATGTAGGCCCGCCAGGGCCTACATTCTTCCCCTTAGGTATCGATTCCTTCAGTCTGATATGACTTCGCTGAGGCTTAAACAAACACACAGAATAGCACAGGTAGTTGGGGTTATTGCGTATCTATAAAATAGCCTCCGACCGCGGGTGGTCGGAGGCTATTTGCAAACACGTTTTTGGCTGGTTTATCCGTAGATGCGTTGGGGCTGTTCTTCGCCCTTTACGGAGGCTTCGGTCACGATGACCTTGGCGACACCCTCCTCGCTGGGGAGGTCGAACATCGTCTGCTGCAGCACGTCCTCGCAGATGGAGCGCAGGCCGCGGGCGCCAGTCTTGCGGGCAAGCGCCATACGGGCGATCTCGTGCAGAGCGGCGTCCTCAAACTCAAGCTCAACGTCCTCGAGCTGGAACATCTTGCGGTACTGGCGCACCACGGCGTTCTTGGGCTCGGTCAGGATCGACACCAGGTCGTCCTCATCGAGCGCCTGCGTCTGGGTGACGACAGGCGTACGTCCCACAAACTCGGGGATCATGCCAAAGGCGTTGAGGTCCTGCGGGAGCACCTGACGCAGCAGGTCGGTCTCGGCGACCGAGGTGGGACCGGCGATCTCGGAGTTAAAGCCCACGCCCTTGTTGCCCACGCGGTCGGCGATGATCTTGTCCAGACCCACAAAGGCACCGCCGCAGATAAACAGGATGTTGGTCGTATCGATCTGCAGCAGCTCCTGCTGGGGATGCTTGCGGCCGCCGGTGGGCGGAACGCTTGCCACCGTGCCCTCAAGGATCTTAAGCAGCGCCTGCTGAACGCCCTCGCCCGAAACATCGCGGGTGATGGAGAGGTTCTCGGCCTTGCGGGCGATCTTGTCGATCTCGTCCACGTAGATAATGCCGACCTGCGCGCGCTCAATATCGCCATCGGCGGCATTGATGAGCTTGAGCAGGATGTTCTCCACATCCTCGCCCACGTAACCGGCCTCGGTGAGCGCGGTGGCGTCGGCGATGGCAAACGGCACCTCGAGGATACGTGCGAGCGTCTGGGCGAGCAGCGTCTTACCGGTACCGGTGGGACCGAGCAGCAAAATGTTGGACTTGGCGAGCTCTACCTCGTCCATATCATTGTCGAGCTGCGAGTCCAAGCCGTCGTCAAAGGCCGAAAGCGCAGCGCCGCCCTCGATCACGCGGCGGTAATGGTTGTACACGGCAACCGACATGGCACGCTTGGCGTCCTCCTGGCCCATAACATAGGCCGAAAGCTCGTCATAGATCTCGTGCGGCGTCGGCACATGCGTAATGACCTGGCGGGCGTCGTCCTCGAGCTCAAAGCCCTCGGCCTCGGGGTCCACGGCGGGCTGAGATGCAGCCTGGCCGTGGTCGTTGAGGAAGCCCGGCAGCTTGCCGTTGCGGGCAGCGTCCATAAAGTCCGAAGCCAGCGACTCCTCCAAAATCTCAGAGCAGGCGGCAACGCACTCGTCGCAGATAAAGATGTTGGTAGGGCCCTTTACAAGGCGGCGAACCTGTCCCTGCTCTTTTCCGCAAAAGGAGCAGCGGATGGGGTTGCCGTTCTCGTCGAAGTTGTCCTGCATGTTACCGGCCATCCTAGGCGTCCTTCGCGGCGAGGTCGCGCGAGGTGACGATACGGTCGATCAGACCGTAGTCGAGGGCCTCGGCAGCGGTCAGGTAGTTGTCGCGCTCGGTATCGGCCTGGACCTTCTCGATGGGCTGGCCCGAGGCGTCGGACAGGATCTGGTTGAGCTCGCGACGGGTCTTCTTGATCTCCTCGGCCACGATCTCGATCTCGGTCTGCTGGCCCTGGGCACCGCCGCTGGGCTGGTGAATCATGACCTTGGAGTGCGGCAGGCAGAAGCGCTTGCCCTTGGCGCCGGCCGAAAGCAGCACGGCGGCCATAGACGCGGCCATACCAACGCAGATGGTGGAGACCTGCGGCTTAATAAAGTTCATGGTGTCAAGAATCGCCAGGCCGGAGTAAACCTCGCCGCCGGGCGAATTGATGTAGAGCGAGATATCCTTCTCGGCATCCTGGCTCTCAAGATGCAGCAGCTGGGCAACGACCAGGTTGGCGCTGACGGAGTTGATCTCCTCGCCCAAGAAGATGATGCGGTCGTTGAGCAGGCGCGAATAGATATCGTAGCTGCGCTCGCCGCGCGGCGTCTGCTCGATAACGTATGGCACGAGGGCGGAATCGAACTTAGCGATCATACGCATCTCCATTTCTCTCTTGCGGACCAAATTGGTTCTAGATAAACGTACGGTGCCCGCATGCTATGCATTGGCTGGCACCGTACGAAGCAACCGGATAACCGGTGTATAACTTTACCCCATCACGGGCGCACGCATGCGCTCGCGGGCAAGGTGGCGAGAATTACTCGGCGTCCTTGGCGGTCTCGTCGACCTCGGTCACCTTGGCGTTCTCGACCAGGTGGTCGACGGCCTTGGAGCGACGGATGGACTCGCGGACAGCAGGCATGCGGCCATCAGCGATGAACTCGGCCTTGGAAGCCTCGACGTCCTTGACGCCAGCCTTCTCGAACTCGGCGTTGATGTCGTCCTCGGTGACCTCGATCTTGAGCTCGCGGGCGAGGGCGTCGAGAGCCAGGGACTCACGGGCGACGTCGTTGGCCTGCTTGTGCAGGTCGCCGATGAACTGCTCCATGGTCAGGCCGGAAGCGGGCAGCCAGGTGTCCAGCGTCATGCCGCGGGCAGCGAGGTTGGACAGGAAGTTCTGGCCAAGCTCCTCAAAGACGGACTGCTCGTAGTCGGCGTCCATCTCGTCGAGCTGCAGGCGCTCGGCGAGAGCGGAGACGCAACGGTTCTCCTTCTCGGCCGGGAGGCGGGAAGCCTTGTCCTGCTCGATCTCGATCTTGATAGCGTCGCGCATAGCGTCAATGCTGTCGAAGCCAAAGTCGGACTTGACAAGCTCGTCGGTGAGCTCGGGGGTGTTGCGGACCTTGATGCCCTTAACGGTGACCTCGACGGTGTGGGTCTCGGCCTCCTCGCCCTCCTCGACCTCGTCGGTCCAGGTGACGGTCTTGACGTCGTCAACGTTGGCACCGATCAGGGCCTCGTTGAACTCCTTGGGGTTGCTGTCGCTACCGGCGATGAGCATGCGGCCCTCGGCGGCAAAGTTGTCGGCGTTCTCGACGGCCTTGAGGTCGACGGTGACGTAGTCCTCGGCCTCGACGGCGCGACCCTCGACGTCCTCGAAGGTGGCACGGTAGTTGAGAAGCATCTCGACCTGGTTGTTGATCTCGGACTCGGTGACCTCCGCGGGGGGCATCTCGATCTCGACAGCGTCGAAGGAGGAGAGCTCAGCAGCGGGACGCAGGGAGAACTCGACGGTGTAGGTGTAGTCCTCGTGATCCTTGGCGAGGTCGAGCTCCTTGTAGTCACCGTTCTTGGTGGGGACGATGTCCAGCTCGTTGAGGACGGCGGGCTCGTTGGCGGCGATCAGGTCGTTGGTGGCCTGAGCGAGGGTAGCCTCGGCGCCAAGAGCGGAGTCGATGACCGGACGGGGAGCCTTACCGGCGCGGAAGCCCGGGAAGCGGTACTTCTTGGCGGTGTCCTTGTAGGCCTTCTTGATCGCGGCGTCGACGTCGGCGGCCGGGATGGTGACCGTAGCGGTGAGCTTGGCGTCCTTGACGTCAGAAGCGGTGATGTTCAACACGTTCCTCCTCATACTGCCCAGCTTATCTGAGGTGCTGGTACCTTTATGCAACAAGCGTCGCGAGGGCATAAGCCGACGCGGGTGCGTTGGTGCGGGCGAAAGGACTCGAACCTTCACGGGAATCCCACCAGAACCTAAATCTGGCGCGTCTGCCAATTCCGCCACGCCCGCATGAGCGCACAGACTAGGAATGATAGCAGATACGAACGGCAAGCGCACGCACACGTTTTACAGGCTCACGACCTCACCACGAGTGCAAAAGGCGGGGCGAGTTGCCCCGCCCCGCCAATTACGACTTGTTCGCTGACCCGCTACTCCCCCAGCAGGGCCTTCTCGGGCGTGATCGGCAGCGAGCGAACCTGGTGGCCGGTGGCGTGCGCGACGGCCGAGGCCACGGCGGCGAGCGGCGTGTTGATGACGACCTCGCCGATCGACTTGGCGCCAAACGGGCCCGTCGGCTCGTAGCTCGGCTCAAAGGCCACGCGAATGCTGCCGATATCCAGGCGCGTGGGCAGCTTGTAGCTCATAAAGTTGCCGGTGCGCAGGCGACCGCGGTCGTCGTGCTCGACGATCTCGTAGAGCGCGTGGCCGATACCCTGGGCAATGCCGCCCTCGGCCTGGACGCGCGCGAGTGCCTCGTTGATCACGGTGCCGCAGTCCACGGCCGCCGCATAGTCCACAACAGTCACCTTGCCGGTAGCCTTGTCGACCTCGACCTCGGCAATGCCGGCCATAAACGGCGGGGGCGAAACGGGCAGGCAGGCAGAGGCATGCGAGGTGAGCGCGTCGCCGCCCGCGATGTTCTTGACGCACAGGTTGGCAAAGTCGCGCAGCGTGAGGTAGCGGTTCTGCTCGCGCGCGGCACGCTCGTCGGACAGGCGCACGTACTGGCCATCGAAGACCACATCGGCGGCGTCCACGTCCCACATCTGGGCGGCCTTTGCGCAGATCTTCTCACGCAGCTCGGTCGCGGCGTTCTTGGCGGCAAGGCCCGTCACGTACGTGCCCGAGCTCGCGTACGAGCCAGCATCGAACGGCGACACGTCGGTGTCCACGCCGCGCCCCACGATCAGCGAGCTCTCCACGCCCAGCTCCTCGGCGGCAATCTGCGCCAGGATCGTGTCGACGCCCATGCCGTTATCGGTGGCGCCGGTGCCGATGGTAATAAAGCCGTCCTCTTCCAGGCGCATGTCGATGCCGGCGATATCCACGTTGGAGATGCCCGAGCCCTGCATGGTGAGCGCGCAGCCCAGAGCGCGCACGCGGTCGCCCAGGTCCACGGCCAGCGGCTTGTCGCGCCAGCCGATCATATCCATCGCGCGCAGCAGGCAGCGGTCGAGCGCGCAGGCGTTGAGTTTCTCGTTGTAGTACTGCGGCATGACCTCGCCCTCGCGCACGATGTTTTTAAGGCGCAGGTCGGCGGGATCCATGTGCAGCATGTCGGCAAGCTCGTTGACGGCGCTCTCCACGGCAAACTGGCCCTGGGTGGCACCGTAGCCGCGATACGCGCCGCCGCGGTTGGTATTGGTGTAGACGGCGTCCCAGCTAAAGCGGCTCGCCTTCACATGGTTGTAAATCGGCAGGCTCTTGTGCCCCGAAAGGCCGATCGTCGTGGTGGCGTGCTCGCCATACGCACCGGCGTTGGACAGCGTGTGCAGGTCGATGGCCGTGATAGTGCCGTCGTTCATGGCGCCCAGCTTAACGGTCATCTGCATCTGGTGGCGCGAGTTGCCCGCAGTGATGGTCTCCTCGCGGGTGTAGCAGCAGTAGCTCGGACGGCCGGTCTGCTGGGTCACGAACGCAACGAAGATCTCGCAGCAGCCCGTCTGCTTGGAGCCAAAGCCGCCGCCGATGCGCGGCTTAATTACCTGCACCTGCGACTGCGGAATGTCGAGCGACTGTGCGACCATGCGGCGCACGTGGAAGGGCACCTGCGTGGAGGTAGTCACCGAGATACGTCCGAACGCGTCGGTCGTCGCGAAGGCGCGGAAGGTCTCCATGGGCGCGGTCTGCGTGGCCTGGCTGGTGTAGGTGCGCTCAAAGACGATGTCACTCTGGGCGAAGGCCTCGTCAAGGTCACCTAAATCGCTGGTACCGCTGCACACCAAGTTGCGAGCAACGTCGCCGCCCTGCGGGAACATAAAGGTCACGTCGCCCTCGGGGTGGACAACGATGTCGTTATCGAGTGCCTGGGTAAAGTCGAGCAGGGGCTCGAGCACCTCGTAGTCGACCTTGATGAGCTTGAGCGCCTTGTCGGCGGCCTCCTCGGACTCGGCGGCGACGATCGCCACCTCCTCGTTTTGGTAGCGCACCAGGTTCTCGAGGATCAGGCGGTCGTAAGGACTCGGCTGTGGATAGCTCTGGCCGGCGATGGTAAAGCGGCGCTGGGGCACGTCCTCGTAGGTGTAGACGCCCACCACGCCGGGCACCTTCAGGGCGCGCGATGTATCGATGGAGCGGATCTTGGCGCGGGCATAGGGACTGCGTTTGAGCTTGACGATCAGGGCGCCGGCGGGCACCAGGTCGCCCGTGTAGACGGGACGTCCCTCGAGCAGGGCCTTCGAGTCCTTCTTGGGCTGCTTGTGGGTGATCTGCTTGTACGAGACGCCGTCGCAGCTGGTGTCGTTGACCGGCAGCTCGGGCATCTCAAAGCCCACCTGCACGCCGGACTCGTTGAGGAAGCGCACGATGGCGCGCAGCTGGCTCTCGTAGCCGCTGCAACGGCACAGATTGCCGGCGAGCTGGCGCGAGAGCTCCTCGCGCGTGGCGACGAGGCTCGGGTCCTCCTTGGCGGCGCGAGCGAGCGCCAGCACGTTCATGATGAGGCCGGGGGCGCAAAAACCGCACTGCTCGGCGCCTTCGGCAGCCATCGCGCGGGCGAGCGCCTCGGACTCGGCCTTGAGGCCCTCGAGCGTGGTGATGGAGCGGCCCTCGACACGCGCGGCGGGAACCGAGCAGCTCAGCACCGGGTCGCCGTCGAGCCATACCGTGCACAGACCGCAGTTGGTGGTTTCGCAGGCGCAGCGCACCGACGCGCAACCCTGCTCACGCAAAAGCGAAAAGAGCATGGTGTCGGGGGCAATCTGAACCTTGACCTTGCGGCCGTTGAGCGTAAAGGAAAGATCGATGAGTTTGGCAGCCATTAGCGCACCTCGCTAGAATCGACGCCGGGCACGCGGCGGCAGGAATACTCGTCCGTGGCAAACTTAGGCACTTGCACGGTCTCGAGCTCGCGGGCAAGCGCGGCCGAAAGCTCGATGCCGGCGGCGCGGCGCACGGCCTGGACGGCAAGCGGGGCCGAGATGCGGCGGCGGTAGTCGGACGAGCCCCACAGGTTGGTGCCGTAGCTCAAGGCACGCACGGATGCAGCCAGGGCGCGCAGCTCGTCCTCGGAAGGCTGCTCGGCGGTAAGGCCACATGCCTCGCCCTGCAGCAGGGTCGCGCGCAGCGGGCGGGCACCCACGGTGACATGCCAGCTGTTGTCCCACCAGGCGGCGGTGACGTTTAAGGAGGGGAAGTCGGTCGCGGCCTTGCGCACGGCCTCGTAGCTTGCACGGTAATCGTGCTTAACGACCACGACGTGCTCGATCACGTCGCGCACGTAGCCCATGTCCACGAACTCGGCGAGCGGCACGCGGCCAGCACCCGTCAGCTCACCGTACGAATAGAGCGCCAAAAAGGCCGCGAGCACGTCCGAAACACCAAAGCGGCCGTAGATGCTGCCGCCCACCGTGGCGGTATTGCGCAGCTGCACGCCCACGATATCGTGGACGGCGAACTCAAAGACATGGTTGACAAGCGCGTTAAGCTCGGCATGGCGCTCGAGCTGGCGCAGGGTGCACATGGCGCCGATGCGAAACTCGGTCTCGGTCTCCTCGATCTGATCGAGTCCGCAGGCCGAAAGGTCAATCGCCGTCGCCACGCGACGCGAACCCAGGCGCATCCAGATGCCGCCGCCCACAATCTTGTTGTTGCGGTTCTTCTGCAAGAGCTCATAGGCTTCGGCCGCGTTTCCAACACGGACGTAGGTACCGAACTTGAGCACGTTCTCCCCCATCTCTCCACTTGTCCAGTACTTTTAAGTGTACCAAACGAGGGGGCGCCGCCATCGTCACCATAGAAAAAGGCTCCCAGCCGGATAGCTGGGAGCCTCATCACATGCTATATCGAGCGAAGATTTAGCAGACGCCCTGGGCGAGCATGGCGTCGGCGACCTTCAGGAAGCCGGCGATGTTGGCTCCCATGACGAAGTTGCCCTCCTCGCCGTACTCCTTGGCGGTGTCGTCCACGTTGTGGAACATGCCGCGCATGAGCTGCTCGAGCTTGCCGTCGACCTCCTCGAAGGTCAAGGACAGGTGCTCGGCATTCTGGCTCATCTCCAGGCCGGACACGCGCACGCCGCCGGCGTTGGCAGCCTTACCGGGCATAAAGGCAACGCCGTTCTCCTGGAAGTAAGTCGTGGCCTCGATGGTCGTGGGCATGTTCGCGCCCTCGCCGACCACCTTGCAGCCGTTGGCAACGAGCGCCTGGGCGTCCTCGAGCAGCAGCGTGTTCTCGCGAGCGCAGGGCAGCGCGATGTCGCAGGGCAGCTGCCAAACGCCACGGCCGTCGCCCTCGTGCCACACGGCGTTGGGCTTCTCGTCAACGTACATAGCGAGCGTAACGCCCTTGTCGTGGCCGGAGCGCTTCTTGTTGTAGATGTGCTCGAGCACGGTGTAGTCGATGCCGTCGGGATCCTCGACCCAGCCGTGGGTATCGGAGCATGCGAGCACCTTGCCGCCGAGCTGGGAGACCTTCTGGACGGCGTAGATGGCGACGTTGCCGGAGCCATGAACGACGACGTTCTTGCCCTCGAAGGAGTCGCCGCGGCTCTTGAGGTACTCGTCCACAAAGTAGGCCAGGCCGTAGCCGGTGGCCTCGGTACGGGCGAGCGAGCCGCCAAAGGAGAGGCCCTTGCCGGTAAGGACGCCGGTCCACTCGTTGGTCAGGCGCTTGTACTGACCGAACAGGTAGGCAACCTCGCGGCCGCCAACGCCCAGGTCGCCGGCGGGAACGTCGGTGTTGGGACCAATGTGGCGATAGAGCTCGGTCATGAAGGACTGGCAGAAGTGCATAATCTCGTTGTTGGACTTGCCCTTGGGGTCAAAGTCAGAGCCGCCCTTGCCGCCGCCCATGGGAAGGGTGGTCAGGCTGTTCTTGAGGATCTGCTCCAGACCCAGGAACTTGAGCATACCCAGGGTGACCGTCGGGTTAAAGCGCAGGCCGCCCTTGTAGGGTCCAATGGCAGAGTTGAACTCGACACGGTAACCGCGGTTGACCTGAACCTTGCCCTGGTCGTCGACCCAGGGAACACGGAACATGACGATGCGCTCGGGCTCGACGAGGCGCTCCAGCAGGGCGGCCTCCTCGTACTCGGGGTGGGCGTCGAGCGCCGGCTGGATGGTGCCGAGGATCTCGGTCGCGGCCTGGATGAACTCAGGCTGCTCGGGATAGCGGGCCTTGAGCTCTTCGAGAACTTTCTGCGTGTAGCTCATGCTTCCTCCAATTGATGGAAAAGAAAAGTGTCGTTCGAGGCGCCCCATGCGCCGCGAGCTTTATCGAGTATGGATAATATCGCACTGTTGCAGCAAAGTTTCACATAAGCCGACAAGCAGATGTTTCGTTTTGATTACGATGCAGGTAGAAGCGTTTTTGAGTGCCTGACGTGCAAAACCCGTGTTTCAAACCTGTTTCGTCCACGTGTTCCAAACCACCACATTGGGGACAGGCACCTTTGTGGTGGTGCTGACGGTTAGAGGACGAGCTGATGATAGTCGGCGGGGGCTACGCGGCCCTCGGTGGCGGCGCGGAAGGCGGCGAGCGCATCGCCGGAGAACGGCATGACCCAGCACAGCCCGCAGCCGGCGGTAATGGAGCCCGGCAGCGGCATAATCCGCCCGGGCACGCCGGCGGCAAGACACAGCTGTTCGCATTCCATCACATCGAAGGTGCTATCGAACGAAACGATGATCTTGCGTTCGTGATCAGGGGCATCGCCAAACGAGGCCTCGCGGTGCGACTCGCGATACGCAGCCGCCGCTGCCTCTTCCTCGGCCGTATGTCCACAGCAGCCACAGCCGCAGGTGCAAGGCTCGGACCCATCGCAAGTGCAAGGTTCTCCCGTGTCGGGACAAATATCGTGAGACATGGCAACTCCAATCGTCTAGGCGAGCAACTCGGCCGCCGCAAACTCCTCGGGCGTATTGACGTTCTCGAAGCAGAGCGTCGAACCCGCGGCCTTAACGATCTGCGGCTCATCCATATAACCGGCCTGAACGCGATTGATCAGGCAGCGAATGCGCTGGCGGTCGCAGGCAAGCAGCTCATGGGCAACGGGCACACACGCGTCACGGCGCCAGACGGCGCAAAGCGGCTCAATCCCCCGCTCCTCACGCGGCACGCACGCATCGAGCGCCTCGGCCTCAACATGACCGGCAAGCGCGCCGATGAGTTCCGGCGAGACAAACGGCATATCGCAGGCAACGATCGCCACGAGAGGCAGCCGAGCCGCAGCCAACGAGCTCGCGATGCCGCGCATGGCGCCCGCAGAGCCTTCAAGGTCCGCCACCACACGCGGCACCAGGCCGCCAAACGTGCGCTCCTCAAGGTAGGCAAGCTCGCTGGGACGCGACGTCGTCACGACCAACTCGCCGGCAACTGGCGCCAGCCGGTCCAGCACGCGCTCGATGAGCGGCTCGCCGCAAAACGCCATGCGTGCCTTATCGCAGCCCATGCGCGACGACAACCCGCCCGCCTGGACGACACAAGAAAGATCGGCACGTCTTACGGTAGTCATACGGCAAACCACCCCCATCGGCATGCTCAAAACCCAACACACGAAGCCTAATACCATCGCCGATAAAGCGGGAGGCCCGGCAAACCCATGCAAAAACAAAACAGCGCCTTTGCGGCACGCAGCAAGACCGCGAGCACAAAAGCGCTGGTAGCGTATGGCGGGAACGTATGTGAATCGAACACATCCAAGACGTTTTGCACGCCTCGCAACGGTTTTGAGGACCGCGGAGCCCACCGGAGCCCATCCGTTCCCAAGTGCGGCGGTATTTTACCAAACCGAGCAGCCAATCTAGCGCAGGGAGCGCAGGCCGCCGGCATCCTTGTCGAGCACCGTAAAGCGCACGGCATCCAGGTGCTCCAAGATGCTGATGGCACGTTTGCGCGACACACCCAGGGCCTCGCGCAGTACGCTCGTGGTGGCAGCGCCGCCGGCCGCCTCAATGGCGGCGGCGACGAGCTCACGCGCATGGGCCTCGGCAGCAGCGGACAGGGCAACGTCGCGTTCGACCTTAACGATCGAGCGGTTGAGCGAAAGCTCGCGCAGGGCACGCGTCATGGTGTCGCGATCGAGCTGCAACTGCTCGCCCACCTCGGGCAATATCGGTGCATCGAGGCCGGCTTCGTCCAGCAAGGCAACGATACGTTCGCAGGCCTCGCGCACCACACGCGCCGCGGCGGCAGCGGAGTGCGGGTCGAATACCTCGGCACCCTCGGCGGCACACACGCCACGCGAGCAGCCCTCGGCAATCAGAGCCGCGGCAACGCCATCATCAGCGGCAGGCCACGCAGCATGGGCAACGGCGCCGGGCGTAAAGCCCGTCTCCTTGGGAGACGCCGCGTGCATGGCTGACAGGGTCGCCGCCAGCGCATCCATCGCAGCGTCGAGCACCACGGCGTCCGCCAAGTAGACCGCATCACCCACAGCAAGCTTGCGAACAGAGCCCTGCGACACCAACCCGCGCAGTGCGGCATCGACCTCGCCGACACCAAGATCCAAAGCGTCGGCAACATCAACCGCCGTAACTGGCAGCATCTGCAGCGCCAGCCAAGCGCCCACACCGCCCGCGGTATCGCCGGACTCAAGCGCCGCAAAGCACTCGTTGACGTTGTTGTAGGTCTTCTGCTGGGCGTTGATGCCTGCGCGCGAAAGCGCATCCTGCGAGGCAGATGACTTCTGCACGCCGATAGTTGCTGAAGAAAGATAGGAGGTGATCTCGTTGAGCTGACCGGATTCGGATTT
>CAJMPM010000013.1 GCA_905215225.1 uncultured bacterium | reverse complement strand
CCCGCGACGAAGCGGGCGTTGAAATGCTCAAGCGCGTTGTGGCGATGGCGGCCGCAACGGGTCGCGAGGTTATTCTGTCCAGCCATGACGGAGAGGTGCTCGAGGAGCTGGCCGATCGGGTTTACTGCATGCGCGACGGTGCCGTTGTGAAAGTTCGGGAAAGGTCGTGAGCGCGATGAAGAAGACCCTGTGGACAAGAAGGGCGGTGCTTGCTCTTTTCGGCTGTGCTGCTACCGGCCTTGCGGGCATGAGGGTGAGCGTCGTTAACGGGAACCGGACGGTCATTCCTGAGAAATATTATGCGGAGGGCGAATGGCTCTTGATGGATGGGGCGTTTCTGGGTTCGAAGGATGTGGCGACTGACGGGTATTCGTTTTGCATAGACGGGGCAGAGCTGCTCACGCCGCGCGAGTATCTCAAGCGTGCGCATGATGATTATTCAAAATATGGCATCGTGGATACGAAAACGAAATTGAAGGACGCCGACATCGCGTGTGTTATCGCCGTAAAGATGCGTGTCAGGAATAAGGACAATGTCGAAGGCGGAATCAAAACGTATGTCTGGCATTTGGTGCCGGAGTCTGCGCCAAACTATGACTTTGTGGTCAATACCGATCTGATAACGCAGGCAATGCCGGCTCTGGGCGGTTCTGCTGCGTTTGCTGTACAGGTTGGGGCGGAGAACGAGTTGCTCGTCCCATTCATGATGCAAAACACCAACGACTATTTCGAAGGTTACGAGACCGTCCGTTTTGAGAAGGCTTTTCCTGGGACTTATACGATGAAGATGACCGATCTGCCAGAGAGAAGGCTCTTAAGGTTTGAAGTGAAGTAACTCGAGAGCTAGGCAAAATGGGTCCATCGGTGGCACTCGCGCTCGATCCCAGGCGCCCTGGCCCGGAATGACGCGGGGCGAGGCGTCTTCGGTGTCGGCTGGCCTACCGCTTCTTCTTGTTCTTCTGCTTGCGCTGCTTGCCCTTGGTCTCCTGGGGCTTGTTGCCCTGCTTGGCTTCGGCAGCGGCCTTTTCTGCCTTCATCTTCTTGCGTTTGGTCTCGATGCGGAGCTTTTTGTTGATGCGTGCCTTAAGGAAGGCACCAAACTGCTCGGCATCGCCACGGACGAAGGTGTCCTTAGGAATCGTCACGCCCTGGTCGGCGAACATGGCCACAAAGATGCGCTCGCCGTCGAGCACGTGGTCGAGCTTCTCAAACGGGAAGAACTGCGACTTGCCGCTCTTGCCCCAAACCATCAGGCCATCCTCGTTGGCGGCGACGCGGCGATAGCGGCCACCCATGGACTCGTCGGCCTCAACGGCGTCGATAAAGTCGCGGGCGAGGGTGTGGTGCAGGTTTTTGCTCCACCAGGCCAAAAAGGCGCCGAATACGATCAGGACGACGCCAAACTTGATCCAGTTGCCGCCGGCCACCAGCATGCCAATGCCGAGCAGCGCGGCAATTGCCGCGGCGACATACAGCGAGCCGCGACGCCTGGGCGAGGCGACCAGGCGGGCGAAGTCGGTGACCAGGTCGTTTTCGTACTGGTACTCGTTGAGGTACAGGATGCCGTCGTCGGCTGCGGCCTGCTCCTCGAGCGCGACCTCGACCTGGTCGGCTGCTTCGGAGGGAACGAGGTTGCTCTCTGCGTCTGCCATGCTCTTTGGACTCCTATCGCGGCGGGCTCGCCGTACGGGTTATTATGGATGCAGTATGCCGTGCGACCGCATGGCCGCCGCGGCAACAAGACTCAGTATACCCGGGGGAGCACCCATGGAATCGTTGTACCGAAAGTATCGCCCGCTCACCTTCGACTCCGTGGTGGGCCAGCAGCATATCGTCTCGACGCTCGAGCACGCCATCACCGAGGGGCGCCTGTCCCACGCCTACCTGTTCTGCGGACCGCGCGGCACGGGCAAGACCACCATGGCGCGCATTCTGGCCAAGGCGCTGCTGTGCCGCAATGCCGAGGCGGCGCGCGCCGAGGGTGCGAGCGGCTGCATGCCCGACGGTACTTGCGAGGAGTGCGAGCTCATTGCCGAGGGTAGCCACCCCGATGTCTACGAGCTCGATGCCGCCTCCCGCACGGGCGTGGACAATGTGCGCGAGGAAATCATCAACTCCGTCAACTTTGCCCCGGTGCGCGGCAAGTACAAGATCTATATCATCGACGAGGTCCACATGCTCACGACGGCGGCGTTCAACGCGCTGCTCAAGACGCTCGAGGAGCCGCCGGCACACGTGATCTTTGTGCTGTGCACCACCGACCCGCAAAAGATTCTGGAGACCATCCTCTCGCGCTGCCAGCGTTTCGATTTCCATCGCATCGGCAACGAGGATATCGAGTATCGCCTGGCATACGTGTGCGAGCAGGAGGGCTTCGATTACGACGACGAGGCGCTGGCTATCGTGGCGCGCCATGCCAAGGGCGGCATGCGCGACGCGCTGTCCACGCTGGAGCAGCTGAGCGTCTTTGGCAACGGTTCTGTGCATGCGGACGACGCCCGCTCGCTTTTGGGCGAGGTTTCGGACCAGATCCTGGGCGAGTTTTCCCGCGCCATTGCCGATCGCGATGTTGCCGAGCTCTATGGACTGATTCGTGTGCAGGTCGAGGAGGGCAATGACCTGCTTGAGCTGACGCGCGACCTGGTGGCGCATGTGCGTGACGTGTACGTTGCCTGCGTTGCCGGTGCCCGTGCCGAGCTGTTTGAGGGCGGCTCGGAGCAGGCCGAGGCGCTTGCTGCCGAGGCCGCTGCCTTTGGCGAGCATTCGGCCGACCGCCTGGCCCGCGTGCTGACGGTGCTCGACGATGCCGCGTTGGAGATGAGGGGCGCGAGCGACGTGCGCCTGGTGCTCGAGATCGCCTGCACGCGCCTGACACGTCCCGAGGCCGATCTGACCATTGAGGCCCTGGCCGAGCGCGTGGCACGCTTGGAGGCCATGGTCGCCAACGCCGCGGTGCCGGCGAGCGTGGCTGCTGCTCAAGCGAGTGCGCCTGCTGCATCCGCGCCCGCTGCTGCCCAGCAGCCGACGCTCATTTCGGGCGCCCGTGCTGCCGCTCCTGCGGCGACCGTCGCCCCCGCTGCTACGTCCGCGCGCCAGGGCGGCATGCCCTGGGACCGCGGCACTGCCGCTCCGGCGACCCAGCCTGCGCCCGCGCCGACTCCCAAGCCTGCCGCGGCTGCGCTTCAGCCTGCCCCGGCTCCGATGTCCCAGCCCACCGTCGCTTCGGCTCCCGCACCTGCCGCTGCGCCGGCACCTAAGCTCCAGCCCAACACTGCCGCCCAGGTTGCTGCCGCTGGCGCCGCCGAGACCCCCGCGGTTGAGGATGCCGGCGAGCTCCAGCGCAAATGGGCCGAGGTCGTCGAGCGCGTCAAGGCCCAACAACCTTCTTATGCGGCTCTCCTGTTGAACGCTCGCGCTACGGCAGACGACGGCTCTAGGCTTACGGTGTCGTTCCCCACAGCCTTTGCTATCAAGATGCTCGGACGTGCTGATACGCAGGCGGTGTTTTTGCCGACAGTCAGTGCGGTCTTCGGTCGTCGCACCGTCGACTATGTCCTGAATGGGGGTGGCACGCCGGCTCCTCAACATGAGGAGCATTCTCCATCTGCACGGGCTGCGGCATCTGCGGACCCGCAACCCGTGTCCTCGGCGGCCACTGCATCCTCGAGCGCCAGCGCGACGCAGCCAACAGCGGCACCGGTGGCGGCACCGACCCCGTCGGCGTCTGATCCCGCTGCGCCCAAACCGGCCGCTCCGGTCCCCGCGCCCAAGCCCGTCGCCGCGCCTGCGCCCAAGTCATCCGACCTGGCTGAGGCCCCCTGGCTGCGCTCCGACAACCCTGCCGGCGCTCCTGCCACGGGTAAGCTCCCGACCGAGCCCGCGCCCCGCGCACCCGAGCGCGCGTCCGCTCCCAAGACTCAGCCGTCTGCGCAGGCTGCGCCGTGGGAATCCGAGCAGGTGCCCTACGACGACGCCATGGTCGGCGGCTTTGCTGCCGATGCCGGCGGGGACGATCTGCCCCCGTTCGACGTGCCGGGTGCGACGCCCGCGCCCAGCCCTGCCGCTTCAGCCGCGGCTCCCGCAGCTGCGACGTCCGCTCCCACAAGCGATGACGCCCCCGCTGCCCCTTGGGAGTCCAATCCCGGCGCCGGCAGCCCCTTCGGCCACCAGGGCGCAGCCCCGAGCATCCCGCAGACCGAGGACGAGGCCAAAGCCCTCATCCGCAGTGTCTTCGGCCAAGCCACCATCTTCAAACCGGTGGAGTAGCTGCGCAGGCGGGTATACTGCTCAAGAAGAGAACTCTTTGTCCGGGCGCATCTGTATTTCGGACATGTGTAGTGTGGTGCCGCGTATCTCGCATTCGAGCAGGCAGGTACGTGACGGTCGGCCTAGGATGTTGAGGTCGATACGATACGTCGCATGGCTGTCTGTGTACTCGACTTGCTCGGCGTTGAGGGTTGCTCCGATTGTCAAGAAAGAGCCCAGTTCGGCATCGACAATCTTGGAGTCCTTTATCTTGACCTTGAACTCTTGGTAGAGGGACGGGCTGTTGTAGTAAATGGTTCGGGTTCCGTCGGTGCACTCATCGGTCGCTTCCCATTTGACGATGGGCTGGTCCGAGCTGGCTATCAGCAGTTCTGCTCCAAAGGCTATGGCATGGGTGATGACAACCAGCAATGCCCAGCCGACAAAGAGATAGAGAACCAAATATGCAACGGGGTGTTTTGAGCGGATGTTTTGGAGCACGTCGGGGGCATTCATGGGGCACCTCCAAATTGCTATCTATGGCAATCAAATTATACCCTGCCGCCATGTGCGCCGCCTCGAGTAGTGGCTCGGCATTTAGCCATTTAGTGGTACGCATTAAATGTCGGATTCCGGCTCTACAAGATTTAGCTTTCAATATTATGCAGATGCGAATTATTCAACTTTGCATAATCTATGGGTGCGGCTTGCGCTCCAGGACATGTATATCGACTGAGGTAACACGTCCGCCCCGCTCGCTGGCCGCGCGCCGTGGTACGATTTTTGAGTTTGAAAGTCCCGCCGCGCTCCGACTGCCCTTGCAGCTCGTCGCGCGACCGCACGCAAAGGAGCCATCATGGCCGGTATGAACATGCAGCAGATGATGAAGCAGGCCCGCAAGATGCAGGAGCAGCTTGCCGCCGCGCAGGAGAACCTCAAGTCCCAGACCGTCGACGCCTCTGCCGGCGGCGGCATGGTCAAGGTGACCGTTAACGGCGAGATGGAGCTCGTCAACCTCACTATTGACCCCGATGCCCTCGATCCCGAGGACGTCGATATGCTGCAGGACATGATCATGGCTGCTGTCAACGAGGCCGTCCGCGGCGTCAACGAGCTCGCCAACAAGCAGATGGGCGCCATCACCGGCGGCCTCAACATCCCGGGCATGCCGTTCTAAGACACGCATATATATGAGTGCGAATCACAGTCTGCAAAAACTGCTCGATGAGCTGGGCCGTCTGCCGGGCATTGGTCCCAAGTCGGCCCAGCGCATCGCCTATTACCTGCTCGAGGCCGATGCCGAGGAGGCCCGCCGCCTGGCCGAGGCCATCCTGGAGGTCAAGCAGGAGGTCCACTTTTGCAGCCGTTGCTTTAACTACGCCACGGCCGACGAGTGCTCCATCTGCCAGGACCCGATGCGCGATACCACTCGCATTTGCGTGGTGGGCGAGCCGCGCGACGTCCAGGCAATCGAGCGCACGGGCAGCTACCATGGCCTCTACCATGTGCTGGGCGGCGTGATCAGCCCCATGGACAAGATTGGTCCCGAGCAGTTGCACATCCGCGAGCTGCTGGCGCGCCTGGGCCACGAGGACATCCATGAGGTCATTATCGCCACCAACCCCAACATTGAAGGCGAGACCACGGCGAGCTACCTTGCTCGCACCATTAAGCCATTGGGCGTTGAGGTGTCGCGTCTTGCGAGTGGCCTTCCCGTGGGCGGCGACTTGGAGTATGTCGACGAGCTTACGCTTGGCCGTGCTATCGAGGCCCGTCGCGCGATCTAAGCGGCGTCAGCTCCGCGGCATGTCCCGTCGGCCTGCCGCACGGGGCGCTCATAATTGGGCGCGCGTTCATGCATTCGTTGTTCAACAAACCTGCTTTTCATCCGCTTATCGCGTGGATGGGTCCGTCTGCACCTCGTATTTGCCCATTCGTTGCGCAACCTTTTGGGTTCGCTGATACACTCAACTGTGGATATGAAAGAATGCGCCGCTCCTGAGCGGCGTGTTTTTGTTGGAGGAGAACGCATGCGGCCCGGGGGCACTCAGACAAAGCATGGCGCCGCGGTGCGCATGCGACGCCGGCTGGGCCTGGCGCCTCGGGCGTGTGTGCTGCTGTCTTGCTCACTCGTGCTGGTCATAGCCGGTGTTTCGGCTTATGGCATGACGGTGCCGTCCATGGTGCAGGCACATGCTGCGCGCGAGCTGCATATTGGGCGCAAGGCCAAAAGCGACTTGGGAACGACAACTGGATATGCGTGGGCGAGCGTGGTCTCGCATGTTGTGTTCGGTGGCGACGATGCGGACAGTCCCGAAGCATCGGACAACGAGGTTACGCTGGCAAACGGCAAGACCATCGTGCTCACCAACACCAAGATCATCACGAAGCTCTCCAACAACAGCGTGGCTTCTGTCGTTAACAAGGCGGAGCAGCAGAAGGAGCAGGGTACGCAGCAGTCGGGGAAACCTGGCGGCTCTGGTTCGTCTGGCTCCAGCTCCGATTCGTCGGGCGGCGGTTCCGGTTCGGGCTCCGCCTCTGGCGGTGGATCTTCGAGTGATGGCTCGACGGACGGCGGTACCGGCGGGGACGCGGGCTCGGGTGGCCTCTCGGCTGCCGAGGAGGAGAGTATTCACAGCTGGCTCGTGACCAAATACAACATGCTCGATGGCTATGTCGCCCGCGCCAACAGCGTGGTTTCGACCTATAACGCTACGGGCGATACCGGACCGTGCGACACCCTGGCGAATGACATGTTTGTTATCCGTGCCGAGTTCGGTCGACAAAGGTTCTCGACCAAATCTAAGTGGTATCGGCAGTATGCCAATCTGTGGGGCTGCTATACCAACCTGTGTCAATGGGTTGGGCACTACGGCGACGACGACGTCGCGCTCAACAACTTCAACACCAATGTGGCGGCGATCGCCCTATGACGAACGACCTCGCTTCTACGGCAGCCCAGTCGCTCAACCGTGATCCCATGGTGGGCCTGCGCCTGGCGCGCGTCGACGGGTTTGAGCCGGCCGTCGCCCTGGGCACGGACGAGCTTCCCGCCTACCTGCGCCGTTTTACGATGCTGTTTGCCGATGACGCCACCATGCGTCGCGGCGGTATCGGCCGTGTGACGCGTGCCGTCAACGCGCAGGGCGAGGCCGTGGCGCTCAAGCAGTTCATCTTGCCAACGCGCGACGAATTTGATGACGATGTCACCCACGAGGCGCTGGTCACCAAGTTCAAGGCGGCGTTTCGCGAGGAATATGAATGCCATCGTGCCCTTTCGGGCCTTAAGGGCTTTCCCCGCCTCTATGGCTGGGGCGAGGTCGACGGTGTGCCTGCAATTGTCATGGAATGGGTCGAGGGCGAGACGCTTGCCCGCTTGCGTTCGCGACTTGCCGTGGACGATGCCGGACGCCTGTCGCCGCTTGTGGCGGCGCGTCTGGGTCGCGACCTGTTCGATCTGCTCTGCCGTATGAGTCTGGTGGGCGAGGGCTTTGTCCATCGCGATATCTCGCCCGCTAATATTATGGTGCGTACGGCGCGTCTACCGCTTGACCGGCAGCTTGCCGAGGGCACCTTTGACCTGTGCCTGATCGACTTTGGCTCGTCGCTGGCGCTTGAGCCTGCGTCGGCCGTGGCCGGTACCGGCGGCAAGGCGTCGTTTACGGAGCGTTATGCCACGCTGCGTCGCGCGACGGTTGCCTATGCCCCGCCCGAGATGCTCACCGACGATATTCCCGACCTGCGCGCTTTGCGTATGTCGCCGGCGATTGACGTCTATGCCGCGGCAAGCACGGTTTACGAGCTCATTGCCGGCGTCGCGCCATACGAAGCCGCGCCGAGCACTTCGGGCACCTCGGGTTCGCGCAAAAAGACGCGTGACATCGCCAGCCCCTACCGTCTCAAGATGGACACGCGGCCCGACTATCCCATTGGTGCCCATGCGCCCGGTTGCGATTTGACTCAGCTGCTTCGTCGTGAGCCCGATGTGGCGCTCGCCGCGGCCGAGCAGGCCCAGCAGCTAGGGCTTGAGCCGGATTCCGAGGAGCTACGCGATGCGCTGGCGTTTGTCGATGCCCAGCTGTTCGACGTGGTGACGGCCTGTCTGTCCAGCCATCAAAAAGATCGTCCCGAGCCGGCGGCGGTCGAGGCGGCGCTCTCGGCGTTTTGTGACAACTATGCGCAAAATGTCGGTCGTTCGCTCCGCGGCGAGCCGCTCACGCCGTGCCCCATGGATGCGTCCGGCCGCGCGGTTCGTCGCGCGGCGATGAGCGGTGCGGCGGTCGTTTGGAGCGTGGGTTGGGGTGTGGTCGAGGTTTCGGCCGCGCTGCTGGCGTCGGGCGCCCGCGTGACGGCGACTTTGGGATCGCTCGTGTGGTCTGGGTCGCTACCGGGTATTATTGCCGCACTGGCGTTGGCACTGCCAGGCATAGCCGGCGTTGTCACGGGGGCATTTGCGCGCAATCGGCGCTCGGGGTTCCTGCAGGGTGTGCTTGCGCTTTCTGCCTGCGAGGTTCCGGTGCTGGCTGTGGCTGCATGTAGCGTATTTTCCCAACGCGCCGTGATGGGCGGCCTTGTTGCCGCTCTGGTTGCAACCTATACGCTTACGTGGTTTTTGCTTGCGATGGGCTTTGCCTTTGAACTTCCCGTTTCGGCACCGCGACGCACAAAAGCCCAGATGGCGACTCCGCTTGCCGGTGGAGCCGCAGCTGCCCGTACTTTTGGCAGACCTGTCGAAGTATCGTCCGATTCTATTTCTACGACCAAGGAGGCCTAGGTCATGGCATCTCAAGTTGAGCTCACCCCATGCGGGGCCATGTTCGACATCTTTAAGCGCGCAGCGCATCTGAGCCATATCGAGCTGTGCGGCTTGGTGCTTTCGTCCCGTCCGCTCGCCGACGGCCGCAGCCCGCAGAGCCGAGCCGCCGATCGCTCTTGGGTTTCCCGCTTTATCGTTCGCGCACCGGTCGGCACGCTTCAGCAGCGCTACTTTGCCGAATACGGTACCTCGGCTGCGCGTATTATGTCGCAACTGGCCCTGCGCCAGCGCAATCCCATGGACTCCACGGCTGTGATCAATATGGTGTGCGGTCCTGCAGGTGAACCGATGGTACGCGCGCTCGAAGAGTGCCACCAGGACACGAATCTCTATCGCAACGCGCTCGATCGCCTGTCCCAGGCGGCGGAACTCATGCCCGCCGAGCGCGCCGAGGCCGTGCTGGTGCTGTTTGTCGCCGTCGGTTGTTCGGCGGATGTGCGGTCCTCGGTGAACTATGCCATCGACTACGCGCACGCGACCTGTGGCGGAGGCACATCCACGCCGCGTTCGCTTGGCATGTCGATGACCGCGGGCGAACGCGAACCCGCCCCGGCGCACCCCTTGGGCTTGCTGCGCGTACAAAACAGTTTTGTCGTGAGCGCCCCGCGCTGGATTCAGCCGAGTGAGCAGGGTGTTGAGATTGGCGCGCTGGCCACTGGTGAGGGCGATATTACCGACGTCGGCGACGATGTCTCGGCCCGCCATGCCCATATCTGGTGCGATGCTCAAAATATCTGGCATGTCGAGGACTTGTCGTCCACCAACGGAACCGTGGTGGTAAACGGGGCCACGCGCGTCTGCATTCAGGTCGAGCCCGGCCGTTCCGCCCAGCTCAATCCCGGCGACGAGCTCAAGCTCGGCGAATCCACTACCTACGCCATTCTCTTCGGTGCCCTCTAGCCGGCAGATAGGGACGTTCCTTTTCTGCCGGCACTTGGGGACACTCCTCGGCGCGCCAGAGCCAGTCGCCCGGGGATGGAGGGGCCATTTTGGCCCTTGGCGGTCAGTCGGGGCGAAACTAGAAGATCTTTCCGATTCGCGGCTGTTCATGCTTGTAGAGCATCTAAAACAATAGGATGTTATTCTGGAATATGCCGGGTGCGTGAACTTGCCTGTCTTAGCCTTAATAAGGTATAGGGGAGTTTGGCTCAGGGGTTCCGTCTTGTTCTTCAGCGCAGTATTGTGGGACAGATTTGCTGAGATTGGCGCCTTACACCGCAGAGCGCACGGAAGGCTCTCGATTTGTGTTCTGGCCCCAGAATACAGGGCCTGATACTTACCAACTGTGGCATGGATGTAACATCTGTAGAAATCAACCCTTTTGTTGTCGACCTTTGTAAGAAAAACACTGCCATCAACTCTTTGGATGACGAAACTAGGGTGCTTGAGGGTAGCCTTTACTCCCCTCTGAGAGATGACTCATGTTTTTCGCTTGTCGTTGTGAATCCTCCGTTACTGCCGATTCCGGATGAGATTCCTTATCCCTTCGTTTGAGATGGAGGACAATCGGGTCTGGATAAAACACTTCGTATTCTTAAGGGTGGCGATACGCATTTAGAGAAAAACGGTAAATACTGCTAATAGGGGTGACGACGATGGTGCAGGGGCGACCCGCGATGCTCTCATCAATACGTCGGATACTTGGGAAATCAGGTCTAGATGCATGTATGATGATGCTGTGTGGCTATTCAATTAATCCGCGTTCCGAATGGGTGCAGGGTATAGCTGCGACATCGTATGCTTTTGACCCGGCGCGATACTCAGATATTTCTGAGGCGGTTGACGAAGTTTATACGCACTATGCCGCGCAAGGCGTTTCGGAAGTTTGCACATCTACGTTACGGGCTTAGGTTTCTTCAAGCGAGCAGGCCGGTTGCGTTATTTCGAGCGATTTTTCTAGTCTAGACGACAAAAGGCAAAGGATTTGATGGGTATAAAACGCGGACGTTTGTGGGCGGATGCTCAAATCTATTGTGGCAATCGGGCGGTTGAAAAAGATATTTCAACCGCCCGATTGCCAGGTTCGTCGGAGGAGATGTCCGATTCCGACTCTCTTGTAGGAAGAGCTTGAGATCGTATTGGCCCAAGGCAATCTTTAAGCAGTCTCATTGGCAAATCTTCGCTCCTGTTGTGTTGAGGTGTAAGGTATCAGTGATTGATGTTTTGTGGCGGGTAGATTGGGGCCTTCCTTGATTCGATGCGTTCTCTCGAGGTTCATCAGAGCAAAAGGGGCTTTCGTCTTCATTGCTATCACGGTGATTGGAACCGCTCTCTCCTATGCCATGCCATACGTGAACGGGAAATTCTTAGATTTTCTTCTCGGTAACCGCAGCGAAAGAGACGCCGTACTCTTCGCGCTCCTGGTTGCGTCAATAGGAGTTTTCTCCACCCTCTTTACTTATTTTGCAGGAACACTTTCCATTCGCATAACCACGAGACTTTCCTTTGATCTTCTCAGGGAGGCCGTCTTGCGTTTTGAAAGAGACGATTACTTGGTGAGTCGGACCATCGATCCAGCCTATACAACGCAACGGATTATTTCCGACTCCAGCGTGGTCTCATCCTTCGTTTTGGCGAATTTTATCAGTGCGCCGCTGTCCATTGTAGCCATTCCCATCGTATTGCTTATCATATGGTCAATTGATTCAACTCTCGCGGTGTTTTCCATCATTCTCCTCATCGTGTATTTCTGTGTAATTACTGGGTTGAGGAAACTTTTGTATAGGGTCACGTATGAGAAGAAAGAGGCGGACAGCGCCTTTTACGCCGCAATTGCATCGCAGCTTAATCAGATTCTCAACATTCAACTGACATCTTCGTACGGCAAGAGCGAACAAGCGCTCGACGCTGGGTTTAAGAGCTATTTTCCCAAAGTTTTGCGCTCCGGAAAGCTATCATATTCTCTGACATCGCTCGATGGTCTTTTCGCAGCGTTGTTTCAAGCGGTGATACTTGTTGTTTCCGGAGTACGAATCATTAACGGAACTATGTCAATAGGCGAGTACACTATCATCGGTACATACTTCGCGGTTCTCTTTAAGACTTTGAAAAGTATGATGTCATTGTTCAAATCCTATCAAGATGCCAAAGCATCATGGGATAGGACGGCTATCGCGACGAGAGAAAAGGAGAGATCGGGGTGGAATCGGACCGATTTAGCTAAACTCGATGAAATAAATGACATTTCGGTATCTGATTTGGAATTCTCGGTTGCCCTTCCAGACGGATCTGTCCGAGAGGTCCTCGGCGGGTTTTCTTTCAAGTTTTCCGGTCCTGGTACATATTGCATAGTTGGGGAAAACGGAAGAGGCAAGACGTCACTTCTTTACTTGATACTCGGGCTATACTCATCGAAAGGCAAAGTAAAATACAACGGCGTGCCAATCGAAGAATGCGACTTGGATTACATACGTGCGAGAGAGATATCGTGCTGCCCACAGTCGTGCTTCGCGCCGGACGAAACGGTGAAAGAGCTGTTAGAGTATTTCGACACGCCCTTTTCTTCCTATCACCGGGGTGTAGATGGCCTACTTTCGCTGGAAAACAGCGTGAAGGAGTTGCTCGGGAAACGTTGCTCCGCGCTTTCGGGCGGTGAGCTGCGCCGAGTGTACTTATGGTCGGCGATTTCACGCAAGTCGTCAGTTTTGGTACTCGACGAGCCCACGACTGGGTTAGACGCTGTAAGCCGCGCCGAGCTTGCGGCCTATGTTAAGCGCAACAAGCAAAGCCAGCTGATCATCGTTGTCTCTCACGATGACGAGATGGTCGGCGCGGTAGAAGGGGTAGTGGATTTAGGCAGCATGTACCAGGGTAAATGATGACAAGTGTAGTGCTACCCAACTGGCAGAGATAACAAAAAGGCGATGCAGATGCACGTAGCATTCAGGCGGTTCGGACTCGGTGCCTTCACGCCATCGCAACGCTTTCAGATATAGTTCTCGTTCTCTTACTAAAGGAAACTTTAGTCTACGTCATCTTGTCGAGACAAAGGTGAAGCGAAGTGTTGTCGCGACGTATCTTATTCCAGGTGGCTCAGTATCAGCGTGAGAATCGCACCAAAGTGTACTTACGATTCTCGTGTCCCACGGACACCATGAGCTGAGCATTGAGGTTCCACCCTTTGCTGCAACTACTCGGGGTTGGACGGCAATGAATATGCCGTGCCGCATACCACGCGCAGCGGGGGTCCATGTCCCAGTATGTTGCCTACAGCAGCCTCGATGTCCACGCACACATCATCTCTGCCTTCGCGTTCAATCCATTTGCCGGAGAGTGCGAGGGTTGCCAGGCCGTAGAATTCGAGCCGAACAAATGAAATGCGGTATCAGCGCATAGGATTAAACTGACGATTGCTTTGCACTGAGAATACGCTTGGAAAGCCGCTATGGGTGGCGGCCCGGGTTAAATAGAGAAGCCCGTCCGATCACTTTCATGTGGCGAACGGTCGGGCTTCTTATTCCACTTGCCAATGCTCGGCTCATATTGGAAGAAAGCTACGCTAATGTTTGCGTGACACTCCTATTTTCTCCGAAGAAAGAGTCGGATAATGAAGAATAGAATTAAAAAAGGTGCCAGATATAACGCAAGTATAAAGGCTAATCCAACGAGACCTTGCAATAATGGCATAACTCCTCCCAGACACGAGATTTTGGTATTTGTTCCCATCTTATTCTGAATTGGACCAAATAGTTCCTAGCCACAAAACTACTCGTCAACTGGATCGCACCAATCTGCTGGCAAAACACAGCTTGATTCTTTATCGACATAGCACCAATCCGCAACAGGGCACTCGGCGATGTCGTAAAAATTGCATATATCAACTCCAAGACAACAAGGCTCAACGGGAGGATGTTCATTTGAACCAACAGGATGGATATGCTTCATAACAGCTCCTCACCTTAATCCAATTAGAGACTACGTTTGATCAATGCCACAGTGATCTACAACGCAGATGCTGCCGCCATCCATGTCATAGTCGCAGTAATCGTATGCACCACAGCCATCTGCTTTATCATAAACAGTACAGATGTCAGTAATGCCCAAGAGGCAGTCAAAAGACATCGGCTTCACGCCTGCCTCGTCGCCACTTCCTGGATTAATCGGATGAATATGCTTCACGACTACCTCCCTTTGAGTGCAGAAAAACCTCAATATTGTGTATAACAAACCAAGATGTCTAGTTCACCATATTTCTAGAATGGTTTCGGCGAACGTAGCAATAAGCTTCGCAGACGGTAATCAGAAGAACGAACACCTCCACAATGGTGACAGCAATGCGCTGAACCGCTTATTCCGATACAGTAGCTTCTCGTTGATTTTTCTCCTGCGAAGATGAGTGGCGGGAAATAAGGTCAAAAGCCATCTCG
>CAJMPM010000012.1 GCA_905215225.1 uncultured bacterium | reverse complement strand
TCCTGTGAGACCACGCGCTCGTATGAGCAGGGCATGGTCGACGTTTCGTACTCCAACACCAACGTCAAGCTCATCGGCATCTCTGGCGGCGTGTCCTATGGCGCCTTGGGCATGAGCCATCACTCCGCGCAGGATATCGCCGCCATGAGCGCACTTCCCAACATGCGCGTGTACCTGCCGAGCGACCGCTTCCAGACCGCCAAGCTCGTGCGGGCCCTGGTCGCCGACAACAAGCCGGCCTACATCCGCGTGGGCCGCAACCCGGTCGAGGACGTGTACACCGAGGACGAGTGCCCGTTCCAGATGGATCGCGCCACCTGGGTGCGCCGCGGCACCGATGTGACGCTCGTCGCTACCGGCGAGATGGTCCGCCATGCCGTGGACGCCGCCGACCTGCTGGCCGAGCAGGGCATCTCGGCAACGGTGCTCGACATGTATTGCGTCAAGCCGCTCGACGCCGAGGCCGTGATTGCGGCCGCCGGTGCCACGCGCGCCGTCGTGACCGTCGAGGAGCACAGCCCCTTCGGCGGCCTGGGCTCTATGGTCGCGCAGGTGGTGGGCGAGCATTGCCCGCGTCCGGTCAAGTGCCTCTCCCTGCCCGACGCGCCGGTCATCACCGGCACGAGCCCCGAGGTCTTTGCGCACTACGGTCTGACGGGTGCCGGAATCGCCAAGACCGTTGCCGAGTTCCTCGGCAACTAGTAGAAACAGACGCTGCGCGGCCGCCAAGCACCGCACCTTGCCGTTCAAACCGTCGCTTGCGTACGCAGAGTACGCGGCGCTCCTCTTTCACGGCAATCTGCGGCACTTGACGGCCGCTCGCTCCTTGTCCGTCAGGTCGTCTTCGATTTGACGGAAGGAATGGGAGAGTACATGAGCAAATACATCATCGGAATCGATCAATCCACGCAGGGCACCAAGGCGCTGCTGGTAGACGAGGGCGGCCATCTGATTCATCGTGCCGATCGCTCGCATCGCCAGATTGTCAACGAGGCCGGCTGGGTGAGCCATGATCCGGTCGAGATTGCCGCCAATGTGCTGGCCGTGGCGCGTGCCGTGGTGGAGGAGACCGGGGTCGACCCGGCCGACATCGCCGGCATCGGCATCTCCAACCAGCGCGAGACCACCGTTGCCTGGAACCGCATGACGGGCGAGCCGCTGTGCGACGCCGTGGTGTGGCAGTGCGCCCGCGCCCGCGGGCTGTGCGACAAGCTGGCCGCGCGCGAGGGTGTGGCCGAGCTGGTGCGCGACACGACGGGCCTGGTGCTCTCGCCCTACTATCCGGCGGGCAAGATGGCCTGGATCCTCGCGAACGTTCCCGCTGCTGCCGAGGCTGCCGCGGCAGGCGAGCTGTGTCTGGGCACCATTGATGCCTGGGTGGTCTGGACGCTCACGGGCGGCGCGGAGTTCCGCTGCGACTGGTCCAACGCCAGCCGCACGCAGCTCTTTGACCTGCGCCGTGGCTGCTGGAGCGAGCCGGTGTGCGAGGCCTTTGGCGTTGACGTGGCCTGCCTGCCGCAGGTGACCGATTCCGATGGCCTGTTCGGCATGACGGACCTGGGCGGCTTTTTGCCGGCACCCGTGCCCATTCACGGCGTGCTGGGCGACAGCCACGCGGCCTTGTTCGCGCAGGGCTGCCACAGCCGCGGTATGGCCAAGGCGACCTATGGCACCGGCAGCTCGGTCATGATGAACGTCGGCGACGAGTTCGTTGCCAGCTCGCACGGGCTTTCGAGCTCGCTCGCATGGCGTATGGACGGCGTGACCGAGTATGTACTCGAGGGCAACGTGAGCTACGCCGGCGCCGTCAAGACGTGGCTGCGCGACGATCTGGAGCTCATCAATAACCCCGAGGAGGTTACCGACCTGTGCTACGCCGCCAATCCGGCGAGCCGCGTCTACTTTGTGCCGGCGTTTACCGGTTTGGGCGCGCCGCACTGGGCGAGTGACGCCGAGGGCTGCGTTTTTGGCATGACGCGCACCACGGGTCGCGCGGAGTTCGTGAAGGCCGCCGACGAGTCGATCGCCTATCAGATCTTTGACGTGATCGATGCGATGGTCGAGGATTCGGGCGCGGCGCTGGCCGAGCTTCGTGTTGACGGCGGCCCCACGCGCGACGCGTACCTGATGCAGTTTGAGAGCGACTTGGTTGGCTCGCCCATCCGCATCGCGAGCAATGACGAGATGAGCGGCCTGGGTGCGGCCTGGGCCTGCGGCATCGCGCTGGGCATGTACACGCGCGATGTTGTCGACGTCTACGGCGCCCGCGGCATCGTGGAGCCCGTGATGCCCGCCGACGAGCGCGCCAAAAAGATCGCCGGCTGGCGCCACGCCGTGAAATCAACGATTGCCTACACTGCCTAGCATGATTTTTCTGGGACGGGGATTAAAAACTCATTGATCCCTGTCTCGGGCAGCTCATTTGGGACGGGGCTTTTTTGACTGGTATGATTGGTGCGACCATTCGAACCAGCTAAAAGAGCCCCGTCCCAAATTGACTACCGAGAGGATCTGCCATGGAGCGCATCGCGAGTTTTTCCGTTGACCATCTGCTGCTCGAGCCCGGCGTGTATGTGAGCCGCATCGACCGCGATCCGGCGACCGGTGCTGCCGTCACCACGTTTGACCTGCGCCTGACCACGCCCAACAAGGAGCCGGTCATGAACACCGCCGAGTGCCACACCATCGAGCACCTGGGCGCGACGTTCCTTCGCAACCATGCCGAGTGGTCGAGCCGCATTGTCTACTTTGGCCCCATGGGCTGCCGCACGGGCTTTTACCTCGTCGTATTTGACGAGGTGACGAGCGAGGAGATCCTGCCGCTCGTGCGTGAGCTGTTCGAGTTTGTTGCCGACTTTGAGGGCGATGTCCCCGGTGCCGCTCCCGAGGAGTGCGGCAACTACCTGGACCAGAACCTTCCCATGGCTAACTGGCTCGCGCGCCGTTACCTCGACCGCGACCTGGCCGATATCGACGAGAAGCACCTGCACTATCAGCAGGCGTAAGGGCTTTATCGCCCAAAACGCGCGCATTGGGCGCCTTCGCTTATGCGGGGGCGCCTTTTTGTTGATTGGTCGGGACGAGCGTTCAAAATCGCTCATGTTTGTTCTAGAATGTTCGTATAGTCACATTTACGAACAGGAGTGAACATGCATATCTACTCTGTCAACGATCCCGAGTTCAAATCCTATGGCAACGTTTGGGATGACGTTCCGTCTGAGCTCACGTCGCCCGTGCTCGAGGCGCTCTCTGCCACGCCCATCCCCGAGGGCAGCAAGTACGTTGCAAGCGCGCCGGAGCTCGAGGGCGTCAAGGATGCCGATAAACTGGGCTTTCTCATGTTTGGCGGCCGTCCCTTCCAGCTCGGCTGGTGCAACGGCCACAACACGCGTCTCAACTGCCTGGAGTACCACCGCGCCAGCGAGTTCAACCTGGGCGCACGCGACTTTATCCTGCTTGTGGCGCATCGCTGGGAGATCGAGGACGGCAAGCTCGACACCGCGTGCGTCAAGGCGTTCCGCGTGCCGGCCGGCAAGGTCGTCGAGGTTTTCAACACCACGCTCCACTACACGCCCTGCATGGTCGACGACGGCGGCTTCCAGGTGATGGTGGCGCTGCCCGCCGGCACCAACGGTCCGCGTCCCGAGGCTGCGGCCGACATGCCCGCGGCCGGCGACAGCTACTGCTACTGGAAGGCCGACAAGTGGGTCCTCTGCCACGCCGACAGTCCCAAGGCTGCCGAAGGCGGCTACGTAGGCCTCATCGGCAAGAACCTCGACATCACTTGCGACTAGAATCTTCTGTCTCGATCTGTAACATCTAGCGGGCTAAATCGTCTCTACCTGTTACAGATCGAGACAAACCGTAGAGGGCCGCCCGAGAAATCTCGATCTGTAACACCAGGCCCGGTTTTGGCGGCCTAACTGTTACAGATCGAGACAAACGGGCCCCAGCCATCACAAAGGTGACTGTCCCCTTTGCGGTGGCTGGGGCAGGTGGGTATCAAAAAGTGTCAGACGGGGTGGTTGCCGGGCGCCTGCACGCGAAAAGAAGTATCGGCCTGCGCCGTTGCCGTTGAGCGACGCGTTGTTTGCAGGGATACTGAGCCTATGACAACAGCGTGCGAAAGGATTGATGCATGGCTTTCCGTAATGACTTCCTGTGGGGCGGCGCGACGGCTGCCAACCAGTGCGAGGGCGCCTACAACGTGGACGGCCGCGGCCTTGCCAACGTGGACGTGGCTCCGCACGGCCCCGAGCGCTATGCGGTGGTCTCCGGCCAGCGTAAGATGCTCGACTTCGAGGACGGCTATTACTATCCCGCGCAGACCGGCATCGATTTCTATCACCATTACAAAGAGGACATTGCTCTCTTTGCCGAGATGGGCTTTAAGACCTTCCGTATGAGCCTGGCTTGGACCCGCATCTTCCCCAACGGCGACGAGGCCGAGCCCAATGAGGCTGGCCTGGCCTTCTACGAGGATGTGTTCCGCGAGTGCCAGGCGCACGGCATCGAGCCGCTCGTGACTATCACGCACTTCGACTGCCCGATTCATCTCATCAAGGAGTACGGCGGCTGGCGCAACCGTAAGCTCATCGACTTCTACAAGAACCTCGCGACCACGATCTTTACCCGCTACAAGGGTCTGGTGAAGTACTGGCTCACCTTCAACGAGATCAATATGATCTTGCACCTGCCGTTTATGGGTGCCGGCCTGGTCTTTGAGGAGGGCGAGAACAAGGAGGCCGTCGAGTACCTGGCCGCCCACAACGAGCTCGTCGCCAGCGCTTGGGCAACCAAGATTGCTCACGAGATCGACCCCGAGATCAAGATCGGCTGCATGCTCGCCGCGGGTAGCTACTACCCCTACAGCTGCCGTCCGGGCGATGTACGCCAGGCGCAGCTCGATAACCAGGACAACTACTTCTTCGTTGACGTCCAGAGCCGCGGCTACTACCCGGCCTATGCCGTCAAGAAGCTCGAGCGTCTAGGCATCGATGTGGGCATGACCGACGAGGACCGCGAGATCCTGGCCGCCAACACCGTCGACTTCATCAGCTTTAGCTACTACAGCACCCGCTGCTCTGCCGGTGCCGATAACCCCGATGTCGAGCGCACCCAGGGCAACGCCTTCGCCGGCGCCAAGAATCCCTACCTGCAGGAGAGCCAGTGGGGCTGGGCCATCGATCCGCTGGGCTTCCGCATCACCCTTAACGACCTGTACGACCGTTATCAGAAGCCGCTGTTTGTGGTCGAGAACGGTCTGGGCGCCAAGGATGTTGTCGAGGAGGATGGCTCCATCAACGACGACTACCGTATCGACTACCTGCGTCAGCACATCCAGACCATGCGCGACGCGGTGACCGAGGACGGCGTTGACCTGCTGGGTTACACCACCTGGGGCCCGATCGACCTGGTGTCTGCCGGCACGGGCGAGATGTCCAAGCGCTACGGCTTTATCTATGTGGATCGCGACGACGCCGGCAACGGCACCCTCAAGCGCTCCAAGAAGAAGAGCTTCGACTGGTACAAGCATGTCATTGAAACGAATGGTGAGGACCTATCCTAAGGCAGCTGAGACACTCAACTTCATAGCCTCCTAGCCAAGGCGCCCGGCGAGTATGTGCTCTCCGGGCGCCTTGCCGTCTGCGGATTTTGGGACATGCGGCCCGCTTTTTCGACTCATCTGTCGGTACACTAAAGGGACTATGGGTACCCGCGAGCGACATATCGGCCACGCGGCCGCCCGGACCGCGCCGGTTGCGGATCCCAGGGGTGGCAGGCTCTTCGCCATGCCGCGATTCCTTGTTGGCATAACACATCAGGTGTACCGTCACCGCGTCTTTGCTATCGCCGGTGTCACCACCGCGCTGTTCCTTATACTTTTGGCAGTCTTGCCGGCGTTGTTCGCCTCCGATTCCAAGCTTTCCAATGCCGTGCCCGCCTATAGCGAGGTGTCCGAAGAGGTCGTGGATGCGCTCGTCCACTCGAGCTCTCTCCCGTTGCTTGTCGCCGCAATTATATTTTCGATCTGGGGCGTATCGGTCTATCTGCGCTGTTTGGACTATGTGTTGCGTCGCCGCCTTGTGGCCATTGCCACCATCTGCGCCCTGTGGATGATCGAAGTCATTCTCAAGTACAAGTCGTTCACGCCGTTCTATGCCACCGTGCTGTGGTACCTGTACTACGTGCCCATGACGCTCATTCCGCTGCTCTACCAGCTCTGCGGCCTGCGCCTTGCGGGCCTGGAGCAACACTGCCTGGGTCGCCGCTACTGCGCTGCGCTGTGGATTGCGGCCATCCTGCTTATCGGATTTGTGCTCACCAACGATTTTCATCAGCAGGTCTTCCGCTTTGACCGTACAAGCGACACCTGGAGTAACGATTACACGTACGGCTGGGGTTATTTTGTCGTTCTCGTGTGGACGGTCTTCGACTTCGTGGCCTTTTTTATCCTGGTTGGTCGGTCCTCGTCCTTTCGCATCCAGCGTTTCTCGGGCACGGCGGCGCTCGTACTGCTGGGTGGCGCATTCTTTGCCGTCTCGTATGCGTTGCGCGTGCCCTGGGCATGGAGGCTCAACTTTTCGCTCGTCTATTGCGTCCTGTGCGTGGTGGCGATGGAAATCTGTCTCGATTGCGGTGTCATTCCGTCGTATCACGACATCGCCGGCATCTTCGACACCTTGCCGCTCGACCTCAAAGTCCTAACGCGCGACCTGCAGGAGGTCTATGCCACGCCAGTGTCAAAGCCAATGCCGGTAGGCGTGCGCGAGGAGTTGCGGACCCAGGAGCACGGCCGCGCCCATGCCTTTGCCGTGGCGTCTGATCCCAATGTGATGTACCGTGCCTTTCCGCTGCTGGGTGGATCGGCGCTGCTTGCCCAAGACGTGTCGGAGCTCAACGAGCTTAACCGTGAACTGGCACATCGTCGAATGGAGCTGCAGCGTCAAAACGAGCTGCTCGCCGCCGACTACGACCTTAAGACGCATTTGGCAGATCAAGAGGCCGAGACCTTGCTGGTCCAAGACGTGGACCAGGCGCTTGCCCGCGCGCTCGAAGAGATGTACGACCTGCTGGGCTCGCTGCCGCCGTTGACCGACGAAGCGTCTTCGCACGAGCGTTACCGCATGCTGCAGCGCGCCAAGATGCTCGTCGCCTATTGCAAGCGCAAGGGGTCGCTCACGTTGGCACAGCACGGGGAGAGCGGTTTTGATCGCGACCGCATTCAGCTCATCGCCAACGAGCTCGCAAGTGACCTGCGCACGATCGATGTCGATTGCGCCTCGATTATCGCCATACGGCGCCCGTTGCACGCCAGTACGGTAAGCGCCCTGTACGACTGCGTGTATGACTTTGCGTTTTTTGCCTACACCACCGACCATCCGGCGCTTATGTATCACTTGGGCGACCATGACCGATGCAGTGTCGAGCTGCGCGCCACGCTTTTTTCCAACGATGATGAAGATCTTTCGCAGACGCTCGCTGCGCAAGAGCTCGAAAGCGCTCTGCAAGGGCGCAACGTGGCATACCGCCTTGAGGGCGAGCCCGGCCAGCTGCACATGATTGTCTTGATGCCGAGGGCGGGTGAGTGACGATGCAGATTTCGCTCATTCTTCCCCAAATCGTTGCGCTCGATGTTGTCTTTGCCCTGGCTGCGTGCCTGCAGACGATCCACGTCCCGCTCATCGCATCGCGCCGCTCGCCCTATAACCGTAAGGTGATTTGCGCCTACGAGGCGAGCCTCGTGCTTCACCTGGTGGTTTCGGCGCTTATCCTGTTCGCGTCGTCTGGCTCGTATCTGGTGGCGCCGCTTGACGTTTGCGCCAGGGCAATGGGCGGAGCGCTGTGGCTCAATGCCGCAATCTTTGCCTATGGCGTGGTGCTTATGGTGCGCTATCGTCGCCCCGTCATGCTGGTCGAGCTGCTGCTTGTTGTCGCCGTGACGCCGCCGGTGGTTTTTGCCATGGGCTCGGCGTGGACCGTTGTCCTTATCGCAGAGGGAGCGTTCTTCCTGTTCCGTTCCATCGCGGCGCTCTTGATGGACGTCCGTAACCGCCAGGAGGATATCACCGCGTTCTCGACGATCGAGACCATCAACGTGATTCCCGTGGGCATCCTGTATCTGGACCCGAGGGGCCGTCCGCTGCTCATGAACCGCTGCATGCGCAAAAACCTCGTAGAGCTCCATATGCCCACCGACCTGGGCGACATGAGCAGCACGTGGAACGACCTGCGCAAACTTAGCATGCAAATGCCCGAAAGCAGCACTAATCGCGCCCATATCGACCTTGATCGCTTTGGTAGGGATCGCGCCGTGGTCGAGATCTCTCCTTCCGAGATTCGTCTGTTCGTGCGCGACTCCGTTACGGTCTCGGGCCGTCCTTTCGAGCGCGTCGTCGGCCTGGACGTGACGGAATACGCACACGTCTACGACCGCCTGGCGCAAGCCAACCACCTGCTTGAGCTTGCGGGCCAAGAGCTCCAAGCCCAGATCGAAGAAGTCAAAAAAGTTGCTGACAATGCGGCCTATCTGCGTATGCGCGCTCGCGTGCACGACGTGATCGGGCAGCGCCTGCCCATCCTCCATCGTTATCTGGAGGAGGGGCGCCTGGATGACGAGTCGCTCGAGCAGATCGACCCGCTGCTGCGCTCAATTGCCGCCGATTTGCGCAGTGGCGGTGCCAGCGAGCCTGCAGAGCAGCTGGGTGATATCGTCCATGCTTTTGGCCTGGTGAGTGTGCAGATCGATGTTGAGGGTGTGCTGCCCGAGGACGCGCGTGTCGCCGCCGCATTTTTGCAGATTATCCGCGAGGCCTCGACCAATGCCACCAAGCATGCGCAGGCACATCGGGTCCACGTGCGTCTGTGGCAGGAGGGGGCGGATGCTGGAGCCGTCGCGCGCATGACGATTTCTAACGACGGGTCCCCGGCCCCCGTATCGTATCGCGAGGGAACGGGTATCCCAGGTATGAGGCATGTCGCACAAGATCTGGGTGGCAGCCTAGAGGTCCACGCCGCCCCGCCCTTTACGCTTGCGGTGTCCATTCCGCTTAACGCCAACGACACGTCCCAAAGGAGAAGCTCATGATCCGCGTCCTTATAGTCGAAGACCAGGCCATTCTGCGCGAGAGCCTGGCACGCTCCGTTGGTGACCAGCCCGATATGACCGTCGTCGCCGCGATTGCCGATGCCTCCGAGGCCTTGGGCGTCGCACTCAGGGAGCGCCCGGACATGATACTGATGGACGTGTGCACCGAACACGATTCAAACGGCATCGTGGCGGCGGCGCGCATCAAGGAGCAACTGCCCGAGTGTCGCATCATTATCATGACCGGCATGCCCGAGATCACCTTTGTCGATCAGGCCCGCGAGGCGGGCGTCGATAGCTTTGTGTACAAGAACGTCGGTATCGACGAGCTGTTCGCTGTGATGCGCTCCACGCTGGCGGGCTATTGCACGTTTCCCAAGCCGCCCGAGAGCATTTTTTCGGGCACGGCGGCCCTCGACGATGTCGAGCTATCGATTTTGCGCCTTGCCTGCGAGGGCAAAAGTCGTCGCGAGATCGCGGCCGAGCTGTTTATGAGCGAGGGCACCATCAAGCGCCGCATTTCGGAGATCCTGAGCAAGACTGGCTACGACAACATCATGCGCCTGGCCGTGCATGCGGTGACCGAGGGCAGCATCGTTCCCAACATGGAGCGCCCGTAGTCGGTGCGCTCACCCGTGTTCCGGCGCCGTAAAGATAGGCCGCCCGCCGTTTCGCATCTAAAAACGACGGGCGGCCTGCTTGTATGGGCAGTGCTGTCGGCATAAAGCGGCGGGGCCGCAGGATTATCTCCTGCGGCCCCGCTTGACATGTGCGCGGATGTGTCCGCCAATCCGCGGCTGATGTTACGTGCCGTTACGCGATGGTTGCGGTGTAAGAGGCGACGTCCTCGTAGGAATCGGTCAGATAGGCGTCGATGCCGATGGTCGTGTTGACCAGGTCGTCAAGGCTGCCAAGCTCGCCGCTCGAGAATGTGAATTCCTCGGTGGCGTTGGTGCCGGGCATCAGGTGAGCCGAGAACCAGGGTTCCTTCATGGTGCCGTTGACGTTGGTCTTGCCGGAAGGAGCGTAGAAGGTCAGGTCCTTGTCGCTCTTGTTGGTGATGTTGACGACAAAGCCGATGTCGCCCCAGTCGTCCTTGAACTTCTCGGTGATGGTGATGGTGCACAGGTCGTCATCGGCGACGGTGACGGCGGGGGAGATTTCGATGCTCTGGACGTCGTCGTCTTCGACGGCCTCATCGATCTCTTCTTCCTTCTCGGCCGCCTCGCGATCCTTCTTCACCGTACCGGACAGATCCTTGTCGGACTTCGTAAAGATAAGCTTGTCACCTTCCACCTCGAGGACGAGCTTGTCGTCCTTGAGCTTCAGGTCGTGCGACTCATCTTCGGCGGTAATCGTTACGGTGGTGGCGTCCTTGGCCTCCCATTTCAGGTCGGCGACCTCAAGGAACATGTCGAGGACGCCCGTGCCGTCTTCGTCGAGGATCAGGATGCAGTTGACGCCCCACTCCTTGAGCATATCCATGTACTCATCGGTGAGCTCTTCGCCATCGAAGGTTCCACCCGAGTACTGCCAGCTGCCGACGAAGTTGGCCTTGGGGTCTTTGCCGCCGCCGCTGCAGCCCGTCAGGGCAAAGGCGAGCGCCAGGACGCATGTCAGAAATGCGAGTACGGACTTTTTGAACGTTGTCTTCATGGTGTCCTCCTTTATCGAACGAAACCCATAGAAGCAAATGCGGGGGTGGCGGATCCCCCGCCAATTACCAGATAGAGGGGCTAGGGCCGAGGCGTTCCGCAGTTGCTGCAGAACTTGCCGCCGTTTTCGCTACCGCAGTTGGGGCAGAACCACTTTGCCGGTGCCGGGGCGGGTGCGGGACTTCCGCACTCGGAGCAGAACTTGCCGGTGTTGGTGGCGCCGCAGCTGCAGGTCCATGCGCCGGCCGCAGGCGCGGCGGCAGGAGCCGGGGCGGGTGCCGGAGTCGGCTGCGGGGCGGCCTGCTGCTGTGCCTGGCCGGCGGCGAACAGCTGGCTGGCATTCATGCCGCCCATGCCGCCTGCCATGCCCATGCCCATAAAGCCGGCCATCGCGCCGTTGGGGTTGGCCGCCGCGGCGCGCATCGCGTCGCTCTGGGCGCTGGCGATGTTGGCAGCTGCCATGGTGGGATCGCGCATGACCGCGGCCTTCTGCAGGTCCTTGATCATCTGCTCGTCTTCTTGCGAGGCGGCGATGGAGTTGACGCCAAAGCTCACGATCTCGACGCCGCGCAGGTCGCGCCAGTCGGCGGAGAGGACCTCGTTGAGCGCGCGGGCGAGCTCGGTGGTGTGACCGGGGATAGCGCTGTAGCGGATGCCCAGCTCCGAAATCTTGGCAAAGGCGGGCTGCAGGGCGGTGAGCAGCTCGGACTTAAGCTGGCTGTCGATCTTGTCGCGCGTGTAGCTATCGGTCACGTTGCCGCATACGTTGGTGTAGAACAGCAGCGGGTTGGTGATGCGGTACGAATACTCGCCGTTGCAACGCACGGAGATGTCGACGTCCAGGCCAATGTTGTTATCGACCACGCGGAAGGGCACGGGCGAGGCGGTGCCGTACTTGTTGCCAATGATCTCCTTGGTGTTGATGAAGTAGACGCGCTGGTCCTTGCCTGCATCGCCGCCAAAAGTAAAGCGGCTGCCGATATTGGCGAAGGTCTCCTTGATGGAATCGCCCAGGTTGCCGCTAAAGACGCTCGGCTCGCTGCCGGTGTCAAAGACGAACTCACCGGGCTCCAGCGCGACTTCGATGATCTTGCCGTTTTGCACCACGAGCATGCCCTGGCCGTCGTTGACGGCGATGACCGAGCCGTTGGAGATGACGTTGTCCTCGCCGCGCGTGTTGGAGCTGCGGCCGCCGGTGCGCTTGCTGCCCTTGCAGGCCAAGACGTCAGCGGGCATCGATTCGCAATAGATAAATTCCTTCCACTGGTCGGCCATGACGCCGCCGGCAGCACCCAATCCAGCTTTCAAGAGTCCCATGGTGATCTTCCTTTCTCGTCAAAGGCCGGGTGGTATTGGTCAGAATGGCTAATCGTCCTTGTTGTCCTTCATGACAACGGTGGTCTCGGTGTGGCTGAAGGTGTCGTGCTTCTCGGTCAGGTCGAGCTCGCCGCAGTAGCAGTCGGCGTGGGTGGCCTCGTTGGCCGTCTTGAGCTGGCCTACCAGCAGCACGTCTGCGATGATCACGATGATCAGCGGCGCGACGATGTTGATGAGGATGCCCTCGACATCAAAGGTGAGGTAGTCCGGATCGAAGGCGTTCTCGCCCATAAAGAGAATCTGGGAAAGGACAAATCCGATCGCAAAGAACAGCACCGAGGCGATAGCGAGCTTGGGCTTGGAGCAGGGAAGCTCGCCGACCATGCGGCCGGTTTGGCCGTTCATGGCAAACAGATAACTCTTGCCGTTCCACGAGGTAGAGAGCATCCACACGGGGAACAGGGCGTAGTCGCTGTCTTCCCAGGTGTAGTCGAGCTGCTTGCTTTCGACCGTGGCATCGTCATATTCGTCGACGACGGTCTCGCGCAGGGCCGAGATCGTGCTCTCCTCCATGCGGCGCTCGGCACGCGCCTTGCAGGTCTCGCAATCCTCGTCGTAGCGGTTGGCGATGTAGCCGGGCATATACGCGACCGAAAACGGGCGCAGGGCATCGTAGTCAAACGGCTCGATGGCGTCCATGTGGCCGTCGGGCATCTTGGACGATCCGTCGACGGGCACGCGCTTAAACGAGATATTGCCCTTGCGATAGGCATCGTAGTGGTCGGTGGTCGTGACGGTGCGATCGGATTCCTCGGTCACGGTCTCGTTGGTCGCGTCAAAGCACACTTCGCCGTCAACGCGGGCGCCGTAGAGCCAAAACGGCACGTAGACACCTTGGACCTCGTCGATGTGGTTGCCGGTGACAAAGCTCTTGGGCAGCAGGATTTTGCCCTTGTAGTGGTCTTTGAGCGCGGCCATGACATCGTCGCGCCCGAGCTTAAACGGAATCACCAGGTCGGGTGAGAAGTCGCCAGAGAGCTGGCCGGGCGCCACGGCGGAGTTGCCGCAGTACGGGCAGGTGGTGACGGCGACGGTGCCGTCGGACACGAGCTCGGCGCCGCACGACGAGCAGATGTAGCCGGCGTTTTGAGCCAGCTCCTGCACGGCATCGTCGACAGCAGGCTTGGGGGCCGCGGCTGCGGCATCGGCTTTGGCATCTGCCTTGTCCTGGCGCTCGCGATAGAGGGCCTCGACTTCTTCGACTTCAAAACGAGAATCGCAGTAGTCGCAGACGAGCTTTTGCTCGGCACTTGCAAAATGCAAGGGGCCACCGCAGGCAGGGCACTGATAGTTAACGCTCTCGAAGGCCATGATCGGTCCTTTCGCTGCCGGAGGCTATGCGCCGATGGCGCCGCCGCAGTATTCGCAGCGCCCACTGGCATCGGGAATGGTGGTGGCTCCGCAGAAGGGGCAGGTCACCGCGGTCTTGGGGGCCTTGGCGGCCACGACGCTGTCGCGCGTCTCCTGGCGCAGCTGCACTAGCGCATCGCGGACCTCGGTTGCCTGGCGCTTGGCCTCGCGGTATTCGATGGAGCCGCGCTGGTCGATGGTGGAGTCGTTCACGCGCAGGTTGATCTTGGTAAAGTAAGGCGTGTTGACGTGGATGGTCAGATTAAAGTCGTAATCCAGATCGTAGCGCGGCGGGTTGTAGCTCTCGCGCTCGCCGTCCTTGGTCTCGCGATAGATCTCGGTGCGATGCTCGTCGATATCCATATCGCAGCCGAGTACCTGCGAGAACTCGATGATGTCGGGATTGGCGTCGCGCCAGCGGCTCTGCGAAGTGATGATCAGCAGGCCCGCGTCCTCATCGAGCATAATATTGGTGCGCCCGGCAGAAAGCGTGCGCGTGGGGTTGAACGAAGACAGGCGCTCGGCGTTGGCCTCGCGGTAGGCGAGTTGCTCACGGATATCGTCCGCGGTGCTGGAGCGATAGCCGTGGAAGTAGGGGGAGAGCTTGCCGGCGCACTCTTTGCACAGGTAGCCTTCATTGATTTTTGTCTTACCTAGAAGTCCCAGCTCGGTACCGCAAATCGCGCACTCTTTCTTCTCGAACATCTTGTCAAAGAAGCCCATGGCTGCCTCCCATCAACAGGTAGCGTGTGTCACTTTTGATGATGGGCGAGCGCGCGATCTTTCACGATACCCAGACGGCTCAAGGAGTCTCCACAACTGGGACACATGGCCCATTTTTGACTAGTCATTGGGGACGTTCTTAAACGACTGGTCGCGAGGGCACTCTTCGGCCACTCATTGGGGACGTACTTAAATGAGTGGTAGTTGGAGACACTCCTGGCCGAGCTAGAGGTCGCGCGCGTCCCAT
>CAJMPM010000011.1 GCA_905215225.1 uncultured bacterium | reverse complement strand
TAAATTCATCGCGCTTCTGGCACTCGCGCTCTTTACCTTCGTCTTCCTTGCCGCCGAGTTTCGCTTCGACGTCAACATCGGGCTGCTCGCCGGTGCCGAACGCGTTGTGATCGCACAGGGCTTTATTCTGGGCGCCAGCGTGATCGGCTTTATCGGATACGCGCCGCTGTTCGGGCTCGCACAGCGCAAAGGCCACTCACTGGCAGCCGCCAACACCGCTGTTCCCATCGCCATCCTGGGATTGACCCAGATCCAGTCCCCCACGAGCCCGCTTGCACTCGAGATTCTGGGATGCCTCGCATTCCTCGGGCTCGGCCTGCTGGGCGCCGCCACCCACCACGCCTTTTCGCTGGCATTCCAGGATGACCCCAAGCTTGCCACCGGTGCGGGGGCAGCCTATGCCGCGGGCATCCTGATGCAGTTCGCCATCAACCTGCTCAATTGCGGCGGTATCGCAGAGCTCATCGTCCTTGGCGCAGCGACTATCGCCATCTCCGCCCTCAGCGCCACTACCCAAGCGGCAAACGAGGGCCCCAGTCCCACCATCAATCCCTTTGCCGAGCCCTCGCACGCCCTCGCCAAGCAGGCGTGCTGGAGTATCGCGCTCGTCATGATTCTCGCCTGCCTGTTCTCGACGCTCGATAACGTCGTCACGTTCTCCAACGCCCACGGCACCATCGCCGTACAGACCTGGCCGCGCCTCTTTTTGGCGGCACGCGGCCTTGCCGCCGGTCTTATCTTTGACCTTGCCGAGCGCCGCTACATGGGGCTTGTCATGCTCGGCATCGCCGTGCTCTCGACCATTTCCATCCTGGCCGTGGAGGCCGGTGCCGATCCCAACCTGGGCCTTGTCGTCTTTTACCTGAGCTCGGGCTTTTTTGTCACGTTCTTTACCGCCACCTTTACACAGCTGGCACCGCGCATGAATGCGCCCGCCCTCTGGGCCGGCATGGGACGCGCCGCCAACAATGTATGCGCATTCACTACATCGGGCATCTCGCTTGCTCTCGTAACCTCGGACAACGTTGCCCTCATTATGATCGGCGCGCTCGTTTTGCTCGTCGCCGCCTGCGCGGCATTCGTGGCAGCCGGCCTGTTTCGCCTGCCCCAAACCGAGCAGGAGCGCGAGCGCGAGCAACTGGCAAAAGAAGCACTCACCGCCCCCACCATCGAAGAGCAACGCCAGGCCTTCATCGCCGACCACGCTCTCACCCCGCGCGAAGTCGACGTGCTCATAGCCGTGACCCAGGATGAACGCCCGCTCAAGCAGGTCGCCGAGGAACTCGGCATCTCGATGCGCATGGTACAGCGCCACCTGAGCTCTATCTACCAAAAGACCGACACGCAGACGCGCGCCGGTCTCACCAAGGCCTTCCCCTCCGCCTAAAACAAAAACCACCACAAAGGTGCCTGTCCCCTTTGTGGTGGTTTTGGTCGGTTAGCCTTCGAGCTGAGCCACCTTGTAGCGGTAGGCAGCGGCGATAACGTCTTTACAACCCTCGCGGCCCAGCTTGGCGCGGTTGACGACGATGTCCTTGCCGCTCGTCATCTTCCACTTGCCGGCACTGTAGCGCTTATAGAACGCCTCGCGCGCCTTCTGCTGCTGCTTGACCAGCTTGGCGCCCTTCTTTTTGTTGAGGCCGCGCTTTTTGCGCACAATCTCGACGCGGTCCTCAAAGGGAGCGGTCACCAATACGGCAATGTGGTTGGGGTTGTTACGCAGCAGGTAATCGGACAGACGGCCTTCGATAATGCAGCTCTCGGTCTCGCCCAGATCCAAAATCACCTGGCTCATCTTTTGGAACAACTTGTCCGAGTACGAACGTGCATCGTAGCGGTCGGGCAGAAACGCCATATTCTCCACGGCCAGGCGCTCGTCGTAGGCAGCCATCTTGTCGAGCGACTCGCCCGCGCGCAGCGACGCACGCACCAGCAGCTCGTTGTCGTACAGCGGAATCCCCAGCTCATTGGCGAGGATACGGCCGATCTCGTGGCCCTCGGCACCAAAGTCGCGCGCGATGGTAATGACCACAGGACTCTTCTTGTTCACCAGATCGCTCATCGCGATTCCTTTCTACAAATGAGAAATAGGCGATTCCTGATTCCCATTTTGTCACTTACAACCGTCCTGGTTTCCCAAGTGCGGCAGATTGCCCCGAAAGAGGGGCGCCGCGTACTAAATGTACGCAAGCGACGATTGAGGGGCAAGGTGCCGTGCTTGGGGAAGCAGGACTATGCGGCCACAATACGGCGTTGATATGCCCTCACCAGCAGCGAGATACCAAAGTTGAGCACAAAGTACATCGCAAACACCAGGCCGTAGAGCATAAGCACCTGCGACAGGTCGATCGCGTGGGCCATCACGACGTTTGCCGTGTACATGAGCTCGGCCACGTTAATGCCCGAAAGATACGAGCTGTCCTTAATGACGGTCGTGCACTGGCTAAACAGCGCCGGAATAATCGTCTTAATCGTCTGAGGCAGAATGATGTAGCGCATGGTGGCAAAGAAGCCGAAGCCCTGGCTCTGCGCCGCCTCAAACTGACCGCGCGGAATCGAGTTGAGGCCACCTCGCACAATCTCGGCCATAACGGCGCTGGTAAACAGCGTGAAGGCGATGGTCGAAATCACAATGTCCAAACCCTGCACCGTAAAGTAGATAAACAGGATCCACAGCAGGTTCGGCGTGCAGCGGAACAGCTCGATATAGGCGCTCACCAAAATACGGAACGGGCGGGGCGCATAGCTCTTAACGAGCGCCAGCACCGTGCCAAAGATGAGCGAGAAAAAGATCGACAGCGCCGAGATCTCGATCGTCTTAACAAAGCCGCCCCAAATGTAGAGCAGGTTGGTCGCGTTGAAGATTTCCATGCGCTAGGCCTCCTCTACGTTGTCGAGCCCCAGCTCGGCCAGGCTCACGCCGCGCGGACGCTCCTTGGAGCGGCGCTCGAGCCACTGCACCAGCATGGCGAGCGGAAAGCAGATGATGAAGTACATAAGGCAGCAGACGATGTATCCCTGCAGGTAACCGTACAGACTCACAAAGTTGTCGGAACGGTACATAAGGTCGCCGCCGGCCACAAGCGCCAGCACCGACGTGTTCTTGACCAGGTTGAGTGCCTGGTTACACAGCGGCGGCAGAATGATCTTGAATGTCTGGGGCAGCACGATGTACCAGTACGCCTGCGCACGGGTGAAGCCCTGGCTCTGGGCCGCCTCCATCTGACCGCGCGGAACCGCCTCGATACCAGTGCGGATGACCTCCGAAATGTAGGCCGCGTGATACAGGCCCACACCCAAGAAGCCCAGCACGAACGGCGCGATGCGCACCGGCTGGTCGGCACCGGTTATGGCCTGCAAAAACTGCGGACCGGCCATGTACATAAAGAGCACCTGCACGGGCAACGGGGTGTTCTGGTAAAACTCCACGTACACGCGGCTTATGGCGCGCAGCACGCGCGAGCGAGTGGTAGAGAACACGCCCAGCAGCGTGCCCAGTACCAGCGACAGCAGTAGACCGGCAACGACCACTTGCAGCGTCACGCCAAAGCCCTCCCAGAAGGGCCCCATGTTTTGAAATGTCGTCGACCAACGGTCGGCGTCAAATAATCCTTCGAGCATTTGATTCCTTCCTTGGACGATGCGCCTATACAAGACCCCAGGTCTTGACCTCTTGGTCGAGCCAGCCGTCGGCCAGGCGATCGCAAATCACCTGATCGACCACGGCCGAAAGGTCGCAGCCCTTCTTGGTCGCCACGCCGTAGCCCTGCTCGCCAAACTTGACCTCGGGCTGCAGCAGCTCAACGGTCTCGTTCATGTAACCGGCCAGCGTGGAGCGGTCCATGGCAAAGACGTCGATATTGCCGGCGTCGAGCGAACTCTTGATGATGGGGTAGCCGCTAAAGGCCCTAAACTCGGGCTTGCAGCTAAAGCCGTTGTCCTTGATCATCTGCTCGATCAGGCTCTGCGTGGTGGCGCCCTGGCTCACGCCAATGACCTTGCCATCCAAATCCTCAATCGAGGTAAAGCCCGAACGCTTCTTGACCATGAGTCCCACGTAGTCGGTGCGGTACGGCGTCGAGAAATCCCAGCTCTTCTTGCGCTCGTCGGTGATGGTGTAGGTCGCCGCGACCACGTCGAGCTGGCCGTTATCGATCAGCGGGCCGCGCGTCTTGGGCGTTACGTCGGTAAACTCGACAAGCTCCTGGGCGCGGGCCTCCTTGTAACTCACGCCAAAGACGGCAGCGGCGATCTGGTAGCACAAATCGACTTCCATGCCCTCAAAGCGACCCTTGGCGGTGTCGTAATAGCCATAGCCGGGAACGTCCTTCTTAACGCCGGCATTCAGATGGCCACGCGACTTGATGGCCGCAAGCTTGGATCCCTTGTCAGAGCCCTCGCCGCTGGTGGAGTTGCCGCAACCGGTAAGCGCGATCCCCGTCAGCGCAAACACGCCGGTGCCCGCCAGCTGCAAAAAGCGACGGCGCGACACGGCCGCCCTCGTCATATCCGTCATGTCCATCACCGCGCCTAGTGCAGAATCTTGGACAGGAACTCGCGGCAGCGCGGGTTCTCGGGGTTATCGAAGAAGTGCTCGGGCGTGCCCTCCTCCAGAATGCGGCCGTCCTCCATAAAGATGACGCGGTCGGCCACCTGGCGCGCAAAGCCCATCTCGTGCGTCACGCAGATCATGGTGATGTCCTCCTGCGCGAGCTCAATCATAACGTCCAGAACCTCCTGGACCATCTCGGGGTCGAGCGCCGAGGTCGGCTCGTCAAACAGGATGATGGGCTGCTTGGTGCACAGAGCACGGGCGATGGCGATGCGCTGTTGCTGACCGCCCGAGAGGTTCTGCGGATACTCGCCGGCCTTATGCGCCATGCCAACGCGCTTGAGCGCGGCGATGGCGATCTCGGTCGCCTCCTCCTTGCTCTTCTTTTGCAGCTTGATGGGCGCGAGCGTCAGGTTGCCGAGCACCGTCATGTTGGGATACAGGTTGAACTGCTGAAACACCATGGAACTATACTTGCGAGCCATCTCCAGGTGATTCTTTTTGGTGAGCGGCGTACCGTCGATGACGACCTCGCCCGACGTGGGCTCCTCCAGATAATCGACGCAACGGATGAGCGTCGACTTACCCGAGCCGGAAGGCCCGATCATTACGAGCTTCTCGCCGCGCTTGACGGTGAGATTGATATCTTTGAGCACATGCAGGTCGCCAAAGTACTTGTTGAGATGCTTGATCTCGATCATGTCTGCCATGAATGTCCCTTCCCTGCGTTTACACGAGTTGCACTATTGTACGGAAAGAACCACGTTTCCGCAGCCCACACTACATTCCCGTAAAGAACCCGCAACCTTTAACCCACTCATTGGGGACAGACTTAAATGAGTACCTACTCATTGGGCACTCATTTAAGTCTGTCCCCAATGAGCGCCGAAAATAATACAACCGCCCTTGTTGAGCATAAGTCAGCGAAAACCCGTACACGCGAGCAAGGTGACGTGAAATGAAAGGGCGCAGACCTTATGGTCGCGCCCTTGAAATTGAACGTCAGATTGCCGCGTGTACGGGTTTGCAGCGTCGAGCCGTTACGCGGTTTGGTAAAACCGCGTAACAAATTACGCGAGCTTTGCGCCGACGATCTTTGCCGCGGCAGGCTTATCGAAGTTGCCGCCGGTGGCCTTGCCGAGTGCGCCCATGACCTGGCCCATCTGCTTCTTGGACGTGGCACCCAGCTCGGCGATGACCTGCTCGATCAGAGCCTCGAGCTCCTCGCCCGAAACCTGCGCGGGCAGCAGGCTCTCCAGAATCTTGACCTGCTCGGTCAGGTTGTCGGTACGCTCCTGGTCGGTACCGGCCTTAATGGACATCTCCAGCGTCTCGCTCGTCTGCTTAATCAGACGCTTGATCATGCTGTTGACGTCTTCCTCGGTCACGTCGCGGCGCTCGTTAACCTCGATATTCTTCACCTCGGCCTTGACCTGGCGAATGATAGACAGGCGAACCTTGTCCTTGGCCTTCATGGCCGCAATCATTTCCTTCTGCAGCTCTTCGTTGGTCATCTGCAAATCCTCCTCAATAGTGTGGGCGGCACTCGCGCGAGCACCGCCCCATGATTACTCAGTCGTCGACGAATCGTCGGTCGAACTCTTGGTGACGCCCTTCAGGCTGACGTTGTATGGCACGTCTTTGGGCATGGGGTTGACGGTGATGTCGGCATCCTTCTTGTACTGCTCCAGCCACTCGCTGTACGCGGTGCTGGCCGCTTGCGTCTTCACCACGTTGGAGACGTACTTTTTGATGTCCTTGGGCACCTGGTTGATGTCATCAACCTGATTATCGACATGGAAGTAGTCGGTGCACTTGATGATGTGGTAGCCATAGGTCGACTCGACGACTTCGCTCACGTCGCCCTTGTTGAGTCCCTCGAGCGCCGTCTGGTAGCTGTCGACGAAGGTGGTGAGCTTATCCCAACCCACATCGCCCTTCTTCTCCTTGGAACCGGTGTCCTCGGAGTACTGCTCAACGGCGTCCTCAAAGCTCAGCTCACCGGAGTTGATCTTGTCCAGGCACTCCTGCGCCTTGGCCTTGGCGGCAGCCTTGTCCTCGTCGGAAGCGTCGGAATCAACCTTGATCAGGATGTTCGACGAGCGGCGGGCGTCGTTGTAGCTGGACAGATTTTCGTTGATGTAATCGACAATCTCGCTGTCCTTGGGCTTGCTCGTGGGCGCGACGGCATCCTTGAGTTTCTGTTGCGCCAGACTCTCCTTGAGCGAGTCCTTGTAGGTGTCCTCGGTATAGCCGTAGGTCTTGAGGGTCTTCTTAAAGGCCTTGGCGCCGCCCGCGCTCTTGCACGCGTCCTTCCAAGCCTTCTCGACCTCCTCGTCCGACACCGTCACGCCGTTCTCCTTCTGTGCCTGTTGAAGCAGAATCTGCTGCGTGTAGGAATCGATGAGCTGCTTGCGATACTTTTTGGGCGTCAGGTCGTTGTCGACCAGATACTGCGCCCAGTCCTTGTCCTTGGTGTAACCGTAGGACGTGCGCATGCTCATGATCTGCTTGGTCACGGTGTCCTCGGTAAGGTTGGTGCCGTTGATAGTGGCAGCAACACCGCCGGTCAGCTTGTAGCTCGAGGTGTCCTCAGCCTGCGACATAAGGCCGGAGCACGCCATCGCCGAGACGGAAAGCAGCATCGCCAGCACGCCGATGACCACCAGAACGATCTTGACGGTCTTAGACACGTACGTCTTGCGCTGCTTCTTACGAGAGCTGGAGGCAGCGCGAGCCTGCTGCTCGGGCGTCGGCGCGGCCTCGGAGTTCTTTTTCTTGTTTGCCATAGTTGGCCTTTCGCATCACGAATCGAACAAACGCCATTGTGTCACAATGCGGACCCCGCGACACACCTGGTGCATGGGGGACAGGTTAATCTGCACCATTTTGGTGCAAAGGGGGCTGTTCTGGCTGTTGGCAGTTAGGGACATTCCTTTTCTGCCGGCAGTTGGGGACAGTCCCCAAGTGCCGGCCCTAAAAGTGGCGACGGATGGCGTCGACCATGCCCTGGCATGTGGTCTGGCCGAGCACATCGGCTGCGGCGGCGGCATCCATAAAGATATTCATAAGCGATTGCAGGGCCTCGACCTGGCCGCCCGGCTCGGCGATGCCCAGATTGATGACGATCTGCGCCGGCACCGGAGCGCCCATGCCAGCCATAGCGTTAAATGTCACGGACGCGGCGGGCTTCACCACCGCGATATAGGGCTTGGCCACAAACCCCGGATCGGTATGCGGAATGGCAATGTTTGCCGCCGGCATGGCAAGACCCGTGGGATAGGCATCCTCGCGCGTGCGGACGGCATCGAGCCAACCGGATGCAATGTAGCCATGTGGTGCAAGCTCGCCCTCAAGCCGCGCGAACACCTCATCCGGCGTCGCACACTCCCAATCAAAAAACACCAGCTCAGGCGTAAACAGTGCTTCGTTATCCGCCATGCGCTCACCTCTCTCATCTAGTCACCTGCGACGTTCTTGAATGACTAGTCGTTAAAGACCGTCCCCGATGACTACCCAAAACAAAAGGTGGCCACGCGCGCCTTGGCGCCAATGACCACCCTGACTACTCGGCTAAATTGTACTGTGCGCCGCTAGCCGCGAGGCGCGTCAATTGCGACCTTGCCGCCCTCCAACACGTGGACGCGGCCATCGGCGAGCATCTGAACAACCTCGGGATACAGCACGTGCTCGATCGCGTGGATGTGCTCCTCGAGCGTATCGACATCCCAGCTCTCCTCAACAGCCAGCGCACGCTGGGCGATGATGGGACCGTTGTCGTAGATCTCGTTGGCAAAGTGCACGGTCACGCCGGTCACCTTGACGCCGCGGGCAAACGCATCGTCGATCGCGTGGGCACCGGTAAAGCTCGGCAGCAGGGCCGGGTGCAGGTTGACCACGCGGTTGGGGAACGCCGCCAGCAGTGGCGCGTGCACCATGCGCATGTAGCCGGCCATGACCACATACTCGCAGCCGCGCTCGAGCAGCTCGTGCGCGATGATCTCGTCGGCGGCGATGGGGTCAGCATAGACATCCTTGGACAGCGTGAGCGTCTGGATGCCCGCGCGCTCAGCGCGCTGCAAACCCTTAGCCGAAGGACGGCTCGACACCACAAGCTCAATCGAAGCGTTGAGCTTGCCGGCGGCGATCAGATCGATCAGCGCCTGCAGGTTGGTACCCGAACCGCTGATGAGCACGCCGATCTTGAGCGGCTCGGCGGTATCAGTGCCGGTCGGACGGCTATAGGGCACAAAGCCCAGGCCCTCGGCAGCAGCCATCTGCTCGTTAGCGCTCATCGGAGTACACGACCTTACCGGAGCCCTCGACGCACTCGCCCACGCGGAACGGCTTCTCGCCCAGCGCGACCAGGGCCTCGGTAACCGCGGCCTCGTCCTCGGGGGCGACGATCAGGCACAGGCCAACGCCCATGTTGAAGGTCTTGCACGCCTCGTTGGGCGCAAGCTCGGCCTGGCGCGACACATAGGTGATGACGGGCGGAACGTCCCAGCCCATCTCGGCACCGTTGCGGGTGACCACAGCGTCGACGTCGTCGGCGAGCGCGCGGTTGAGGTTCTCGGTAATACCGCCGCCGGTGATGTGGGCAATCGCGTGCACCGGAGCGCCACCACGGAGCAGCTCCAGAATCGGCTTGACGTAAATGCGCGTGGGAGCCAACAGGGCGTCTGCCAGCGATGCGCCACCAAGCTCCTCGAGCGGACGGCTCAGCTCCTCGGCCTTAGCGGCGGCCTCGGGCGTACCCGGCTTGATGCCGTCAACGCCGATGACCTTACGCACGAGCGAGTAGCCGTTGGAGTGCACGCCGGTGGAAGGAAGGCCCAGAATCACGTCGCCGGGGCGGACGTTCGCGGGGTCGAGCATCTTGGGACGGTCGACAACGCCCACGGTAAAGCCGGCGAGGTCGTAGTCGGCCGGAGCCATGACGCCCGGGTGCTCGGCCATCTCGCCACCCACGAGCGCGCAGCCCGCGAGCTTGCAGCCATCGGCCACGCCCTTGATGATCTTTGCCATGTGCTCGGCCTCGATGTGGCCGATGGCAACATAGTCCAGGAAGAACAGCGGCTCGGCGCCCGAAGCCAAAATGTCGTTGACGCACATGGCGACCAGGTCCTGGCCCACCGTCTCGTGACGGTCCATGATCTGGGCGAGCACGAGCTTGGTGCCCACGCCGTCGGTACCGCTAATCAGAATCGGGTCTTCCATATCCTTAAGCGCGGCGGCCGAGAATAAGCCACCAAAGCCACCGATACCGCCGATAACCTCGGGGCGATTGGTGTCCTTGACCATCTGCTTAATAGCGTCGACGGCGCGGCCGCCCTCGGCGGTATCGACGCCGGCGTCCTCATACGTCACATGCTTGCTGTCGCTCATCTGAGCCTTCCTCTCCCACTACCGTCCGCCGCGCGGGCGCCAAACGGTGCTCATAGTTGCGTTCATTTCGGCGCGCGCCATAACAGCACGCGCCGTCATATCAACAAAACAGCAGATAAAACCTGCCAAAATAAACCTGTCCCCACATGACAGGTTTTAGGCCTCTCCGTGCTCCTCTTCCCAGCTGCGGTCGTCGTATTTCTCGACCACGGCGTCGTCGTCAAAGTGCAGCGGCTTATCCAGGTTGCGGGGCTTAAAGCCCTCCATAAACTTATCGCGGCCAAAGCTCTCGGGAATCGCCACGGGGTAGCGGCCGGTAAAGCACGCATCGCAGTAACCGCCCTTGGGCATGACCTTAAGCAGGCCCTCGACCGAAAGGAAGGCCAGCGAATCGGCGCCGATATACTCGCAAATCTCGTCGACCGTCTTGTTGGCGCTGATAAGCTGCGACTGCACGTCGGTATCGATGCCATAGAAGCACGGCCAGATGACCTCGGGCGAGTTGATGCGGATGTGAATCTCCTTGGCGCCGGCGTTGCGCAGCATCTTGACGAGCTGCACCATGGTAGTACCGCGCACGATGGAGTCGTCGATCACGACCAGGCGCTTGCCCTCGATATTGTCGCGCAGCGGGTTAAGCTTCATGCGCACGCCCATAGCGCGCAGCTCCTGCGTGGGCTCAATAAATGTGCGGCCCACGTAACGGTTCTTGATGAGGCCCTCGCCAAAGGGAATGCCGCTCTCGTGCGAATATCCCTCCGCAGGCGGCAGACCGGAGTCGGGCACGCCGATGACCAGGTCGGCCTCGACGGGCTCCTCGTGCGCCAGCTGACGGCCCATGTCGTAGCGGCAGGCATAGACGCTCTTGCCGTTCATGATGGAATCGGGGCGAGCAAAGTAGACCTGCTCAAAGATGCAGTTGGCGGGCTCTTCGGCAGCGGGCACACCCTGCTCGGATACCAGGCCCTCGGCACTGATACGCAAGATCTCGCCGGGACGGACATCGCGCACGTACTCGGCGCCCACGATATCGAGCGCGCAAGTCTCGGAGGCAACGACCCAGCCACCGGCGCGCGTGACATGGGCGGCAGCGTCGACCGTTGCGGCGGCGTCTTGCGACGGCAGCTGCGAAACGGATGCGGCATCGGCCTGGTCCAGACCCTCGTCTACCAGCTTGCCCAGCACGAGCGGGCGAATGCCGTGCGGATCGCGGAATGCGTAGAGCGCCTGCTCGTTGATGAGCGTCATGGCGTAGCCGCCGCGCACGAGCTCCATGGTCTTGCGAATGCCCTCGCGCAGATGGCCCGTGCGCTGGGTAAAGTAGCCGATGAGCTTGGTCGCGACCTCGGAATCAGAGTTGGAGAGGAACGGCACGCCCAGCTCGATGAGCTGACGGCGCAGCTCGTCGGTGTTGACGAGGGTGCCGTTGTGCGCGAGCGCGATAATGACGCTATTGATGGTAGAGAGATGCGGCTGAGAGGCCTCCCAGCTTTTGGCGCCGGCGGTGCCATAGCGCACGTGACCCACAGCCAGCTGGCCGGAGAGCGTCGACAGGTCGGCGTTGGAGAACACGCGGTCGAGCAGGCCCAGGTCCTTGCGAACCATAACCGTGCCGCCGTCGCCCACGGCGATTCCCGCCGATTCCTGGCCGCGGTGCTGCAGTGCACGCAGGCCAAAGTACGTCAGTCGAGCCACGTCGCGATCGGGCGCCCACACACCAAAAATGCCGCACTCCTCATGCAGCTGGTCGGAGTCCGGATCATACGTCGACATGGTCTTCACCTGTCCCGCGGCACGCTCGGCCGCGCGGATGGTTTCTTGAGACATGGCATCCCCTCAGAGCCTCGTATTTTGGCGTTACCCGCCTTATTATACGCACGGCGCGACGCACTCCCCCGCGCATGAGCAGCGCTTTTTAAAAGCCCACCGAGCTAATTATCCGTTTTGTAACCAAACATTTATTTGGCTACGCGACATGGACGCCAGCGCAGCGCCTCGCCCACCGTTGAGGGTTACATTGTTGCAATTGGGACGTTCGTCCTGTCTTTTGGCTGGTCGGCAGCGTATCCTTATAAACTGTAGCAAAGCGAGAAAGGTTCTGTATGGATCGAAATGAACTCGACCCCAGCGTCCCCAGCGCCACAGAGGTCAAGAAGATCCCGCTCATCATTAAGGTGTACGCCGTCCTGTGCATCCTGTCCGGCGTGGGCACGCTCCCGTCGGTCGCCGCCTTTATGTGGCAGGTCATCACCGCACTCATTAACGGCAACGTCGCCGCTAAGCTCGGTGATAACACCCTGGTCGCGGTTGGCCTTATCGTCGCCGGCATTATGCTCTCGGCGGCAAGCGCGATCATCTTGATCGTCTTTGGCCTGGACCTCATCAAGGACCAGCGGCGCAATGCCGCCCGCCTGTCTTACGTCCTCATCGCATTTACCGTCGTGGAGCTTTTAGTTGACGTGATGCTCCAGGGCATCGGACCCTTCCTGCTGCGCCCCGCCGTCCAGCTTGTCATCCTCATTGCGCTGTCGGCCACCGGCGACCCCACGCTACGCCAGGAGCGCGAACTGCAGCGCCGTCTGCAAGAGATGCTCGACCGCGATGCCGCCGCCGAGGGGATGCTCGGCCGCGACGAAACCGGCGAGGGCTACATCAAGCTCAACTACTTCAACCTGTTCTGGGTATTCTTCGTCTGCTGCGTGCTCGGCCTGATCGCCGAGGACATCTGGCACATGACAGTCGACGACCCCGGCGTCTACCAGGACCGCGCCGGCATGCTGTTTGGCCCCTTCAGCCCCATCTACGGCTTTGGTGCCGTCCTTATGACCATGGTGCTCAACCGCTTCTATAAAAAGAACCCCGTCATCATTTTCCTGGTGAGCGCCTTGCTCGGCGCGAGCTTCGAGGTGTTCGTGGGCTGGTTTATGCAGACCGCGTTTGGCGTGGTCTCGTGGAGCTACTCGCACATAACTCTGTTCGGCATGCCCGACCCGCTCGTGGTCCTCACAGGCGGACGCACCTGCACGGGCTTTGCCTGCCTATGGGGTGTGGGCGGCCTCATCTGGATCAAGCTGCTGCTACCGAGGCTGCTCAAGCTCATCAACATGGTCCCCTGGAAGAGTCGCTACTCGGCCACCGTCATCTTTACCGTTATCATGCTGGTCGACGGCGTCATGACGCTGCAATCGCTCGACTACTGGTACCAGCGCGTCAACGGCACGGTCAACGATATTCCCGTTGCACAGTTCTACGGCAAGTATTTCGATAACGAGTACATGGAAAACCGCTTCCAGAGTATGACCATGAGCCCCAAGGATGCCACCCGCGTGTAGCGTCCAACACCGGCTCAAATCATCCCCATGCATAAGAAAGCCCGCCGGCAGTTCAGGCGCTACCGGCGGGCTTATGCTTCCTATCGATGGCTTGCGACGGTCAGAGCCTATGCCTCGCGCTCGACCTCGCTCACGCACTCGTTCTTGATAGTGCCGACAAGCTTCTGAAGCGCGTCGACCACATGCGGGCGAATGTCTCCGCCAATGAGTACGAGCATGATGTCGTCGCCCACGGCGAGCTCGCCGGTCGCCAACCACACGCGCACGTAGCCGATACCCGGCATCGCACGCACCGCCTCAATAGCGGCCTGCACCTTATCGGCATCGAAGCCGAACACCATGCCGCCCACCCTGTGTCCAGGCGCCACGCCACCGGTCTCGATGCCGCGGACCTCAGATTTGGGCGGCGCGCGCACCACGCCATTGTGTGTCAGGTACATGCCGCAGCCAGCCGCCGAAGCATCGGCCTTAGCCTCGCGAAGCCATGCATCGACCGAAGGCATCGATTTGCCACTTTCAAGCATCATTTCTCCCTTACCGTCGTCGAGTAGCCCATTTGGGACGGGGCTCTTTTAGCTACTCTCGAACAACTTATTCCTCGACCGGCGTGAGCACCATGACGGCACGCGTGTTGCTCAGCGACAGCGAACGGCAGGTCACAAGCGTAACGATCTTGGTTGCCGAAGCAGCGCGGTCGGTGGCGTCGCTCGCCACGGCCGAGGCGCCGTCGAGCATCTCAGACAGATAGTTCGTCAGTCCGTCGTCGCCTTCAAAGTTGGGCGTGCGCGCCTTGGCGTACGTATCCTCAACGACCTTGGTCGCCAGCGGACGCAGCTTATACGTCGCATCGCGTGTAATGTAGTACACGTATTTTATGCTGTCGAATGTCGCCTGATCGGTCGTGTCCGAAATCACGTTGAACATTGAGCCGTCGTTCATGTGGTGGCCGTAGATCGTGGTCTGCTGATCCACCATGCCCGGCGCGGTATCGTCGCTATCCAAAAAGATGGCGCCCGACGCATTGGCGGTGCCGTCGAACAGCGTGTTGAGGTACTTGGGGTTGTTGTTGGTCTGCACCACGGGATAGTTGATGTTGGTGCCGGGTGCATAAATCCAGCCAACGACCTCGGGATTTGCCTGGGCGAGCGCGTTGAAGTCAATGGTTGGCACGCCGCTGGCATCCTTGTCGCTCACATATTGCTTTTCGATTTTTTGATACGCCTCGCTCGCCTGCTTGTAGCCAATCTGCGCGTTGATAAAGATGGCGGCAGCGGCAACGA
>CAJMPM010000010.1 GCA_905215225.1 uncultured bacterium | reverse complement strand
ACAAGGCCGCCAACGGCCAGGACACCATCTTTCTGCACCCGCGGCGCGAGTTATGGGGACGAGGGCGCCAGGGGAGGTACCGACATGAAACTTGGATGCGTCATTATGGCTTCGGGCGAGGGCAAGCGGTTTGGATCTAACAAGATGTTTGCTGATATCTGTGGAAAGCCGCTGATTCAGCGGACGATTGAGTCGGTGCCCAAAGGATTTGACGTTGTTGTTACGACGCGCTGGCCCCAAGTTGCCGACATTTGTCGTGAGCTGCGCTGCGCGTGCGCGCTGCACGATGGCGCGCTCAGGAGCGAGAGTGTGCGCGCCGGCCTTGCCTGGGGAGCCGATCGCGGTTGGAGGGGCTGTCTCTTTTTGCCGGGCGACCAGCCGCTCGTGAGTTCGGATTCCTTTGAGGCACTCGCCGGTGCTTTTAAGGCCAACGGCGGCGTTGCGCCCGTGCGTCTTGCCCTAAACGGTGAACCCGCCTCGCCGGTGCTGTTCCCTGCGAGTCTCTTTCCCGACCTTATGGGGCTTAAGGGCAAGGATGGCGGATCGTCGCTGCTGCGCGGCCGCGCCGATGTCCAGCTGGTCGAGGCGCGTGCCTACGAGTTGTGGGACGTCGACAGCGCCGCGGCTCGGAGCACATCGCCGGCTGCTACGGGCCTCGCTAGCAGAAAGGGCGTCAGGGTAGCGCCGGCTACTTGAGGCTGGTGGCGACGACGGGGCGGCCGAGGGTGGCCTCAAAGCGGTCAGCCATCGTGGGGTCGCGGAGCGTGTCGACCTGGTTGAGCATGACGCGTGCGGTGCCGAGTTCCAGTGCCTGCATCTCGGCATTGAGCACCTGGGCGACACGCTCGGGCGTGGCGATGTCGGTGAGCTTGCAGCCGCAGCGCTCGCAGAAGAGCTCGGGGCGGTGGACAACCTCGGCGACGGGCTTGCCGAATCCCGAGGCGCCGACGATCCAGGCGATGTCGGCTGTGCCAGAGGGAATTACCGGCTCCCAGGCGGCGTGGGCCTTGAGCGGGAGCCGCTTGCTGCCGTCTGCCTCGGCCAGGACGTAGTCAAAGCGCTGCGCCAGCTGGTCGAGCGGCTCGGCAGGGGAGGAGAGCTTGCCCGTCTGGGGGTCCAAGACACCAGCTTGGCAGATGCTTCCTCGCACAAGCCCCGCGCATGCCTCGCAGGCGCAGTCTGTGGCGTGTAAGGCACCTGGCTTCCAAGGTGCAGCGTCCAGGCGACGGCTCGACCCGTCCCATGGCACGCCGGCGACGGGGAACATATGCGTGGTGGTGCAGAGGAGCACGCGGCCGCCGGCACGCATAAGCTCAAGGCCGAGCGTCTTTAGCAGGGTCGACTTGCCACCGCTGCCGATAATCGCGGTGATGCCCGGCTCGATCCTGAGCGCCGAGGCAAGATTGCCGCTAACCGTTTCCATCTGTTCACCGCCGTATAATGCTGCGATAAGAAATAATCATCAGAGTAGCGGTCGAACCGCTTTTGCTCTGCTCAAACCGTAGCACAGGGAGGTGCCCCGGGAATGCTCGTTTATGTTCGCGGCGCAGGCGATATCGCCACGGGTGTGGCTGCTCGTCTGGTGCGCGCCGGCGCGTCGGTCGTCATGGCCGATATCGCGGTCCCCACGTGCATCCGTCGCACGATCAGTTTTTGCGAGGCCATTCGCTTGGGCGAGGTCGAGGTCGAGGGCATTCGCGCTCGCTTGGCACAGACGCCGGCAGAGGCGCTTGCAATTACCGAGGCCGGAGATGTCGCCGTGGTGGTGGACCCCCAGGCACAGATGCTCGGCGAACTTAGGCCCGCGGCCGTGGTAGACGCGATTCTGGCCAAGCGCAATCTGGGCACCACGCGCGACATGGCTCCTGCCGTCATCGCGGTAGGGCCGGGCTTTACCGCGCCGGTCGATTGCGATGCCGTGGTCGAGACTATGCGTGGGCATTTTTTGGGCCGCGTGATTACCCAGGGCTCGCCCCAGACCAATACGGGCGTGCCGGGTGTCATCGCCGGCTATGGCAAGGAGCGCGTTATCCACAGCCCCGCCGCCGGTGTGTTTAGGTCCGACCATGCGATCGGCGACATCGTGAGCGCCGGCGAGTGCGTTGGGTATGCGGGTGATACACCCATGTTCACGACGATTGACGGCTGCCTGCGCGGCCTTTTGGCAGATGGCGTTCGAGTCACCGAGGGCTTTAAGTGCGCCGATGTCGACCCGCGCGGCGACGCCAGCTACATCAACTATATTTCGGACAAGGCAACATCGGTCGGCGGCGGCGTGCTCGAGGCGCTCGCCATGCTCACCGGTGTATTCCAGGGATAGGAAATTGCAATGGAAAAGCTCGATGTGGTGAATGCTGCGCTTGGCGCTCTGAAGGCTGGTAAGACGTGCGAGCTGGTGGTAGTTGCCGGCACGGCAGGGTCATCGCCGCGCGGCGTGGGCGCTTGGATGGCCGTCTTTGCCGACGGTAGCCAGGCGGGCACTATCGGCGGCGGCAAAATCGAGCTCTTCGCGCTGGACGAGGCCCGCGAGCTGCTGGCCGCAGGGCAAGCGCGTCTGGTCCGCTACACCATGGGCGGCGAGAACTCCGATACCGGCATGATCTGCGGCGGAGCCATTTGCCTGTGCTATCTGCACCTGGATGCGACCAAGGCGCCGTTGTTCCAGGAGATTGCCGATGTACTGGCGTATCGACGCATCGGCGACTTCGCCATCGATTTTGAGCCGTTTATCGCAAGCGCGCTCGAAAGCGACGTTGCCGAATACCATGGCGAGGAGTCGCGCCGCACCATTGTGGGCTGCCCCGAGCTTTCGCTGGTGGAGGAGGGGAGTAAGGTCACCTACACCAACGCGGCCTCCGAGATTCCCGCGGCGCACATCGAAACGCTCTGCCCCGAGGGCCTGACCTATATCTTTGGCTGCGGCCACGTGGGCGCTGCGACGGCGCGGGTGCTCACGGCGGCGGGCTTTGCCGTCGTGGCTTGCGACGACCGCCCCGGCACGCTGACCCCCGATTGGGTGTCCGGTGTCTACGACCGACGCCTGGTCGACTACAAGAACCTGAGCAAGCTGTGCCCCATCGGCCCGCGCGACTTGGTGGTCGTGGCCACAGCAGGCCACAAGTCCGATATCGACGTGGTGATTCAGGCCATGCGCGCCAAGCCCGCCTATCTGGGTTGCCTGGGCTCGCGTCGCAAGACGGCCTTTGTGCGGGCCCGCCTGGAGCAGGAGGGCTTTACGCAGGAACAGATCGACGGGTTGCACCTGCCGATCGGCGTTGCCATCGAGGCGGAGGACCCCGAGGAGATCGCCATCTCCATCGCCGCCGAGATGATCCACCTGCGCCGCACCAAACTCGTCCCCCGCAAGCGCTAATCGCATCCCCAACAAGCAGTTGCGGTGAAATAAGGATTGTTTAAGCCTGTTAGGCCGCCAAACAGTCCCTATTTCACCGCAACTGCTTTTTGGGACCCATTTGTGCGGGGGAGTTGTGGAGTTGTGCAGGCAGACGAGGTTTTTCTGGAAATACGCTCCCGATGCGCGTATAGTACCGATTGTTTTGTCGGCTCCTGCTGCGTCGAGTCCAAACCGCGAAATGCCATGAGCGGTGCGGATGCAGCCAGGAGGCACGAGGACAACCCATCGTGGCCATGCCCCGTGCTTAAAACCCCAAGAAGGAGTGAACAATGGCAGAAGAGAAGTATGTGCCGCGTCTGAAGACCAAGTACAACAACGAGGTCAAGCAGCAGCTTCAGGACAAGTTCCAGTACGAGAACGTCATGATGATCCCCAAGTTTGAGAAGATCGTCGTGAACATGGGTGTCGGCGAGGCCGCTACCGATTCCAAGGCCATCGACGGTGCCGTGCGCGACCTGCGCGCCATCACCGGCCAGCAGCCGATGATCACCCGTGCCCGCAAGTCCATCGCTACCTTCCGCCTGCGCGCTGGTATGCCGATCGGCTGCAAGGTTACCCTGCGTGGCGACCGTATGTGGGAGTTCTTCGATCGTCTGACCTCCGTCGCGATCCCCCGTATCCGCGACTTCCGCGGCATCTCCGCCAAGAGCTTCGACGGCCGTGGTAACTTCTCCATGGGCGTCACCGAGCAGCTCATCTTCCCCGAGATCGACTTCGACTCCGTCGATCACCAGCGTGGTATGGACATCACTTTCGTGACCACCGCCAACACCGATGAGGAGGCCAAGGCCCTTCTGGACGCCTTCGGTTTCCCGTTCAAGAAATAGGTTCACCTGCCCTATAAGCGCCGTTCCCACAAGGGGGCGGCGCTTGGGGCGAACAATACTCTATGTGAGGAGGATATAAGTGGCTAAGACATCGATGATCGTCAAGTGCAATCGCAAGCAGAAGTTCTCTACTCGTGAGTACACGCGCTGCCAGCGCTGCGGCCGTCCGCACTCTGTGTACCGCAAGTTCGGCCTGTGCCGTGTCTGCTTCCGTGAGCTTGCACTCAAGGGCGAGCTTCCCGGCGTTAAGAAGGCCAGCTGGTAAGTCACTACCAGCGTTTCAAGCATCCGTTTGGAACAGGGAAAACGCGCTAAATAGGCTTTGCCGTTAAGGGCGGCGAAGAACCAAGAGCACGTGTTCATCAAGAACGAAGGAGAATCTGTATGAACCTTACAGACCCGATCGCAGATATGCTTACGCGCATCCGTAACGCTAACTCTGTGAACAAGGCCACGGTCTCCATGCCGAGCAGCAAGAAGCTCGTCGAGATCGCTCGTGTTCTGCACGAGGAGGGCTACATCGAGGGCTACGATGTCGAGGACACCGTTCCCCAGAAGACTCTGCACATCACGCTTAAGTATGGTCCCAAGAAGGCTAAGGTCATCAACGGCATCCGCCGCATTTCCAAGCCGGGCCTGCGTAAGTACACCGGCGTTGCCGACATGCCCCGCGTCCGCGGTGGCCTTGGTACCGCCATTATTTCCACCAGCCATGGCGTCATGACCGACCGCGATGCTCGCAAGCACAACGTCGGCGGCGAGATCATCGCTTACGTCTGGTAATTCGCTCGGTAGGTAGAAGGAAAGGAGATCACCGTGTCTCGTATCGGTAATAAGCCTGTCCAGATTCCCGCCGGAGTCGAAGTGGCAGTCAACGGCAACAACGTTGTCGTCAAGGGCCCCAAGGGCCAGCTCGAGCTCGATGTCTTTGAGAAGCTCGCTATCAACGTCGAGGACAACGTCCTCACCGTTTCCCGTCCCGACGACGAGCGTGAGACCCGTGCCCGCCACGGCCTCACCCGCGCCCTCATCCACAACATGGTTGTTGGCGTTTCCGAGGGCTTCGAGAAGAAGCTCGAGCTCGCCGGCGTCGGTTACCGCGTGCAGCAGAAGGGCAAGAACCTCGAGTTCTCCCTGGGCTTCTCGCACCCCGTGATCGTCGAGGCTCCCGAGGGCATCACCTTCGAGGTTCCCGACAACACCCACGTGAACGTCAAGGGTATCAACAAGCAGCAGGTCGGTCAGATCGCCGCTGAGATTCGCGGCCATCGTCCTCCCGAGCCTTACAAGGGCAAGGGTATCCACTACGTTGGCGAGCACATCCGCCGCAAGCTGGGTAAGGCCGCCAAGTAGTCGTAACCGACTCACTCGCATAAGACCAGCACCCCGTCAGGTGCTGGCAAGATCAACCTTTTTAGGAGTTTACGTATGAACAAGCATAAGGCGAAGCTGGAAGGCCTCAAGCGTCGTCAGCGTCGTGTTCGCGGCAAGGTCTCGGGTACCGCCGAGCGTCCGCGTCTTCGCGTGACCCGTACTAACGCCAACATCTATGCCCAGATCATCGACGACAGCAAGGGCTCCAGCCTGACGCTCGTCTCCGCCTCGACCCTCGAGGCCGAGTTCAAGGGCACCCACACCTCGAACAAGGAGGCTGCGGAGAAGGTCGGTCAGCTCGTTGGCAAGCGCGCCATCGAGGCCGGCATCACCAAGGTCGCCTTCGATCGCGGTGGCCGTATCTACCATGGCCGCGTCAAGGCCCTCGCCGACGGTGCTCGTGCCGCCGGTCTCGAGTTCTAGGAGGTATGTAGCACATGGCTCGTAATCAGAAGCAGCAGCGCGAGGCCTCCGAGTTCGAGGAGCGCGTCGTTTACATCAACCGCGTGTCGAAGACCGTCAAGGGTGGTCGTCGCATGAGCCTCGTCGCTCTCGTCGTCGTTGGCGACGGCAAGGGCAACGTCGGCGTTGGCATGGGCAAGTCCGCTGAGGTGCCCATGGCCATCTCCAAGGCATCTCTCGATGCCAAGAAGAACATGTTCCACGTGCCGGTGACCGAGCAGGGCACCATCCCGCACGAGGTTCTCGGCCACTTTGGTGCCGGCCGCATCATCATCAAGCCCGCTGTCGAGGGTACCGGCGTTATCGCCGGCGGCGCCGTGCGTCCCCTCTTCGAGCTTGCTGGCATCAAGAACGTCCTGTCCAAGTCCCTCGGTACCGACAACGGCCTCAACATCATCAAGGCTGCCGTCGAGGGCCTCAAGGAGCTCTCCAGCCCTGAGGACGTCGCGGCTCGCCGTGGCCTGACGGTCTCCGAGATGTTCGTCGGTAAGGAGAACTAAGCATGGCTGACACCATCAAGATCAAGCAGGTCCGCAGCACCAATGGTTGCAAGCAGGACCAGGTCCGTACTGTCCGTGCCCTCGGTCTCCACAGGATCCGCGAGGTTCGCGAGATTGCTGACAACGAGTCCGTCCGCGGCATGATCTTCAAGGTCAAGCACCTTGTCGAGATTGTAGAGGAGTAGCAAATGCAGCTTCACGATCTTACTCCCGCGCCCGGTTCCACCAAGAACCGCAAGCGCGTCGGCCGTGGCAATTCTTCGGGTCACGGCACCACTTCTGGCCGCGGCCAGAAGGGCCAGGGTTCCCGCTCTGGCGGCACCAAGGGTGCCGGCTTCGAGGGTGGCCAGACTCCGCTGGCTATGCGCCTGCCCAAGCTTCCGGGCTTCCGCAACCCCCGTCGTATCGAGTACACCGCTGTTAACGTTGAGCGTCTCGAGCGCAAGTTCGAGGACGGCGCTGTGATCGACGGTGCCGCTCTTAAGGCCGCTCGCATCACCAAGAGCGAGTTCGAGCCCGTCAAGGTGCTCGGCAATGGTGAGCTCACCAAGAAGTTCACGGTCAAGGTCGACAAGGTCAGCGCTTCTGCGCAGGCCAAGATCGAGGCCGCCGGCGGAAAGGTCGAGCTGCCGTGCTAAATGGTCTTAAGAATGCTTTCCGCATCAAAGAATTGCGCGAAAAGATTCTTTTTACCATAGCTATGCTCGTCGTGTACCGCATTGGTGCGCACGTTCCTGTGCCCGGCATTCCCTTCCAGGGGATGCTGGGCCTTTTCTCGACCGATAACAATTCGGTCGCCGCAGGTGCTATGGCCCTCCTGAATCTTTTCTCTGGTGGCGCGTTGAGCTATGTTTCGGTGTTCTCCCTGGGCATCATGCCTTACATCACCAGCTCGATCATCCTCCAGATGCTCCAGGCCGTTGTGCCTTCCCTGCATGAGCTTGCCCGCGAGGGCGAGGTCGGTCAGACCAAGATTACGCAGTATTCGCGCTACCTCACCCTGGCTCTGGCAATCCTCAACTCCGTGGGTTACCTCTTCCTCTTTAAGAGCTTCGGCATTAGCTTTACTGGCGCCGGCGCTCCCGAGATCATCTTCGACCTCATGATCGTCGGCACGCTCACCGCGGGCGCCATGCTGATCATGTGGATTGGTGAGCTCATCACCCAGCGCGGTATCGGCAATGGCATGTCGCTGATCATCTTCGCGAACATCATGGCCGGTCTGCCGCAGGCCATCTTCTCCAGCACCGAGGGCAATGCCGGTGGCATCATCACCATGGTGATCATCTGCGCCATCATCCTGCTGGTTATCCCGCTGATTGTTTTCCTTGAGCGCGGCCAGCGCCGCATCCCGGTCTCCTACGCTAAGCGCGTCGTGGGCCGTCGCATGATGGGTGGCCAGACCACCTACCTGCCCATCAAGGTCAACACCGCGGGTGTCGTGCCGATCATCTTCGCTTCGGCGCTGCTGTACTTCCCGGCCCAGATTGCCGTGTTCTTCCCCGGCATCGGCTGGATTCAGGCAGTTGCCTCCGCGCTTTCGACCGGTTGGCTCAACTGGGTGCTTAACGTTGTCCTCATCGTGTTCTTCGCGTACTTCTACACCTCCATGGTGTTCAACCCCGATGACACGGCCGACAACCTTAAGAAGCAGGGCGGCTTTATTCCGGGCGTGCGTCCGGGTAGGGCTACCGCGGCCTACATCAAGAACGCGCTCAACAAGATCACGCTTCCCAGCGCTGTCTTTTTGGCGCTCATCGCCATCGTGCCTTCGATCATCTTCTCCTTCACGGGTAACCATCTGATCCAGGCATTTGGCGGCACGTCCATCCTCATCATGGTCGGCGTCGTGCTCGACACGGTCGATAAGCTCGAAGGCCAGATCAAGATGTATGATTACGATGGATTCTTTAAATAGGCTAGAGGAGGATTGCTCATGAACCTCGTATTGCTCGGAGCTCCGGGTGCCGGTAAGGGCACCGTCGCACAGGAGCTCGTCGCCGAGTTTGGCGTCGCCCACATTTCCACGGGCGACCTGCTGCGTGCTGCCGTCAAGGGTGGCACCGAGCTTGGTATTCAGGCTAAGAAGTACATGGACGCTGGCGAGCTCGTTCCCGACCAGCTCGTGATCGACCTTGTCAAGGAGCGCCTTGCCGCCGATGACGCCCAGCAGGGCTTCATCCTCGACGGCTTCCCGCGCAACACCGCCCAGGCTGTGACACTCGATTCCGAGCTCTCCGCCATGGGTCGCGAGATCGACTGCGCCCTTCTGGTCGATGTGGCCCCCGAGGTCATTATCGATCGTCTGTCTTCGCGTCGCACCTGCCGCGCATGCGGTTACACCGGCACCGCTGCCGATGCTACCTGCCCCAAGTGTGGCGGCGAGATGTATCAGCGCGACGACGACAAGCCCGAGACCATCAAGAACCGTCTCGACGTCTACGAGAAGTCCACGAGCCCGCTCGTCGACTACTATCGTGGCCAGGGTCTGCTCAAGTCGGTCAACGGTGACCAGGCTCGCGAGACCGTGTACGGGGATGTCAAAGAGGCTCTCGGTCTATGATCAAGATTAAGTCTGCAACGCAAATTGAGCAGATGAAGAAGGCAGGAGCGCTATCTAAGATGGCGCTCCGCCACGTTGGGGCCATGGTTCGCCCCGGTGTGTCGACCTTCGAGCTCGATCAGCTCGCGGAGCAGATTATCCGCATGCATGGCGGCACCCCGGCCTTTAAGGGTTACGGCGGGTTCCCCGGAACCATTTGCGCATCAATCAACGATGCCGTGGTACACGGTATTCCCAACCCCGACATGATCCTGCGCGATGGCGATATCATCTCCATCGATACGGGAGCCGTTGTCGACGGTTGGGTCGGCGATAACGCTTGGACGTTTTTCGTCGGCACCCCCACGCCCGAGGCCAAGGCCCTGTGCGAGGTTACGCGCGATTGCCTTAAGGCTGCCATCGAGCAGGCTGTTCCCGGTAACCATATCGGGGACGTCGGGTATGCTGTTCAGTCCCTCGCCGAGTCTCACGGTTACGGCGTGCTTCGCGATTACGTGGGCCATGGCATTGGCCGCGTGATGCACGAGGACCCCAACGTTCCTAACTATGGAATGAAGGGGAGGGGCGTTCGCCTCCAAGCCGGCATGGTCATTGCCATCGAGCCGATGGTTACGATGGGTTCCAACCATGTGAGCACGGGCTCCGACGGTTGGATTGTTACGACCAACGACCATCTGCCCGCCGCGCACTACGAGAACACCGTCGCCATCACCAATGACGGTCCGGTGATTCTCACCACCGACGCGCAAGGTGCTTGGTGTTCCTTGCAGGGCGGTGAAATGTAGGGCTTGCGTCAAATGCACGCCTTAACATTTCAAATGTAACAAGTTCCGCTTAGTTGTGGAGCCATTACGAAGATATTACGATACGTGCATGCGTATTGTAGAATACTCAATCGCTGTCGTTTTCTAGAGAAAGATGATTGCTTGTGAAGAAGGAAGACGCAATTGAGCTCGAGGGTACGGTAAAGGAGCCGCTGCCCAACGCCATGTTTAAGGTCGAGCTCGAGAACGGTCATTCGGTTCTGTGCAACATTTCTGGCAAGATCCGAATGAATTACATCCGTATTCTCCCCGGTGACAGGGTTGTCGTGGAGCTTTCCCCGTACGACCTGACCCGCGGCCGCATCACCTATCGCTACAAATAGCGGCACGCATACACGCACTCCATTTCCGACTGCAGGCTTAGCTCAACCTACGGTCGGATTGTGTGTGAAGACCAGCCATAGTTTTAAACGCCTGCGGCTGGGCGAGTAGATAGTAGGGAAGTAGTTTGAGCGCTACCGAAAGGAAGAACGATGAAGGTACGTCCTTCGGTCAAGAAGATGTGCGATAAGTGCAAAATCATTAGGCGCCATGGCAAGGTCCTCGTCATTTGCGAGAACCCCCGTCATAAGCAGCGTCAGGGTTAAGAGAGGAGACTACGTTGGCCCGTATTAATGGTGTCGACCTCCCGCGTGAGAAGCGCGTTGAGATCGGTCTGACCTACATTTACGGCATCGGCCGCACCACTGCGACGAAGATTTGCGTCGAGTGCAACGTTAACGTGGATACGCGCGTTAAGGACCTCACCGAGGATGAGGTTAACGCCATCCGCGATTATATCGATAAGAACCAGATCATGGTTGAGGGCGACCTCCGCCGTGAGCGCAACCAGAACGTCAAGCGCCTTATGGACATCGGCTGCAACCGCGGCCTTCGTCACCGCAAGGGCCTCCCGGTCCGCGGCCAGCGCACCCACACTAACGCTCGTACCCGCAAGGGCCCGAAGCGTCAGATCGGTGCTAAGAAGAAGAAATAAGGAGCGCTAGATAGATGGCTACTGCTAAGAAGAACGTTCGCGCTGCCCGTCTGAAGCGCGCGGACCGTAAGAACATTTCCGTGGGCCAGGCTCACATTCGTTCTACGTTCAACAACACGATCGTTTCGATCACCGATCCCCAGGGCAACGTCATTTCCTGGAAGTCGGCTGGCCAGGTGGGCTTCAAGGGCTCCCGTAAGTCCACGCCGTTCGCTGCCCAGATGGCTGCCGAGGCTGCTGCCAAGCAGGCCATGGAGCACGGTATGAAGAAGGTTTCCGTCTTCGTCAAGGGCCCCGGCTCCGGTCGTGAGACCGCCATCCGCTCCCTCCAGGCTGCTGGCCTCGAGGTCTCGAGCATCCAGGACAAGACCCCCATTCCGCACAACGGCTGCCGCCCCAAGAAGCGTCGCCGCGTGTAACTGAAAGGATCGTATCAATATGGCAATCGACAGGACTCCTGTTCTTAAGCGCTGCCGTCAGCTCGGGATCGATCCCGCTGAGCTCGGTTACAGCAGCAAGAAGGAATCTATCCGTCAGCCCAAGCGCCGTCGCAAGGAATCTGAGTACGGCATGCAGCTGCGCGAGAAGCAGAAGGTCAAGTTCATCTACGGCGTTCTGGAGAAGCAGTTCCACGGCTACTTCAACAAGGCCCGCAAGATGAACGGCGTCACCGGTGAGAACCTCATGATCATCCTTGAGTCTCGCCTCGACAACGTCGTCTTCCGTCTTGGCTTCGCCCGCACCCGCAAAGAGGCTCGTCAGTCCGTCCGTCACGGTCACTTCACCGTGAACGGCAAGCGCGTGGACATCCCGTCCTACCGCGTCAAGGCCGGCGACGTCGTCGCTGTCGGCGAGAAGTTCCGTGACCTCCTCCCCATCAAGGAGGCCCTGATTTCCTCCGAGCGCTTTGAGGTCCCTGGCTGGCTCGAGGTCGATATCGAGAAGCTGTCTGGTAACGTGCTCGCTCTGCCGACGCGTGAGCAGATCAGCGGTGATATCAACGAGCAGCTCATCGTCGAGCTCTACTCTAAGTAGTCCATCCGGGCTGCTGAGGCTGGAGGTAATACATGTCAGAATTCATTAGGCCTCAGGTTCAGGTCGAAGAGATCAACGAGACGTCTGCTCGTGTCTCCGTCGAGCCGCTCGAGCGTGGCTACGGCGATACGCTGGGTAACTCCCTTCGTCGCGTTCTTCTGTCCTCGCTCGAGGGTGCCGCCGTCGAGGCTATTCAGATCGATGGTGCGCAGCACGAGTTCATGACCATCCCTAACATGGTCGAGGATGTCACCGACATCGTCCTGAATGTCAAGGGTCTTGTCTTCAGGGCTCTCGGCACGACCGACGAGGCGACCGCCACCATTTCGGTTGACGGCCCCTGCGAGGTCACCGGTGCGGACTTCTTTATTCCGTCCGAGTTTGAGCTGGTCAACCCCGAGCAGCACATTGCTACGCTCACCGAGGGTGGCCATCTCACCATGAGCATGCGCATCGGCTATGGTCGCGGCTATGTCTCTGGCGAGGCTAACAAGCGTGACAACGATCCCATCGGTGTGATCAACGTCGACTCGCTGTACTCGCCGGTGTCCCGTTGCGCCAAGCTCGTTGAGGCTTGCCGTGTCGGTCAGCATACCGACTACGACCGCCTTGTCCTCGAGATCGAGACCAACGGTTCCATCGCCCCGCGCGACGCCGTGGTCCAGGCTGCCAATATCATCAACCAGCATATGGCTGCCTTTATGAACCTTGCCGAGACCCCCGAGGTCGAGGAGGAGGCTTCGATCTTCGCTCCCGAGGTCACCAACGACAACGCCGAGCTGGACAAGCAGATCGAGGATCTGGACCTTTCCGTCCGTTCCTACAACTGCCTTAAGCGCGCCAGCATTCACTCGGTCCGTCAGCTCGTTGAGTTCTCGGAGAACGATCTGCTCAACATCCGTAACTTCGGTGTTAAGTCGATCGAGGAAGTGAAGGACAAGCTTGAGTCCATGGGCCTGAGCCTGAAGGCTTAATGCTTCGCATATTTGAGGAGAAACTAGACCATGCGTCACAACGTTAAGAAGGGCCTGAAGCTCGGCACCGATGCGAGCCACACCAAGGCCATGAAGAAGAGCCTTGCTAAGGCCCTCTTCGAGAACGACCGCATCAAGACCACCGAGCCCCGCGCTAAGGCGCTGCGTTCGGTCGTCGACCCGATCATCACCTGGGCCAAGAAGGGCGACCTGCACTCTCGTCGTCTGGCTATCGCCAAGCTCGGCGATAAGCAGCTCGTTGCCGAGATCTTCGACAAGGCTGCTCAGGGCATGTGGCAGGACCGCAACGGCGGTTACACCCGCATCATGAAGCTTGGTAACCGTAAGGGCGATAACGCTCCTATCGTTATCATGGAGCTCGTCACCGAGCCTTGCACGCCTAAGGCCAAGAAGGCTGCTCCGGCCCCCAAGAAGGCCGCTGCTCCCAAGAAGGTCGAGGCTGTCGAGGAGGCTCCTGCTGAGGAGACCGCTGAGTAGACATTCCGTCTGCATAGGCTATATTCGAGGGGTACGTTCGCGTACCCCTCTTTTTTTTGTCGCGATACCGTTACTTGTTTGTTGGGAGCGCCCATGACTGCGCCGTCTGATTTCAATTCGATTCCGGAGCTCGATGCCACTCTCGTTTTCCGCGTGGCCTATGACGGCTCGTCGTATAGCGGATTTGCCGAGCAGCCGGGCCAGACGACGGTTGCGGGCGAGCTGCACCGTGCAATCGAGACGTTGCTGCGCCGCCCAATCGATCTGACGTGCGCGGGGCGTACCGATGCCGGCGTTCATGCGGTGGCCCAATACATCAGCGTGCCCGTAACGGACGCTGAGCTCGCGTGTACGCGCCGTAGGTGGCTGCGGGCTATGGATGCCCTGCTACCCAAAGATATCGCCATAAACGAGGTGTACAAGGCTCGTAAGGGCTTTTCTGCGCGCTTTGACGCGCGTTCTCGCACGTACACCTATCGTATTGCCGACCGTGACGCGCGGCCCGTGCTGTCACGCGGTGCAGTGTGGTGGCATCGCTATCCCCTCGACGTCGATGCGATGGCGGCTGCCTGCCCCGCGCTGCTGGGCGAGCAGGACTTTAAAAGCTTTTGCAAGGTTGCCTCGGCCGTTGGCAAGCCCACGCATCGCTGCGTGATGCGTGCCGAGTTTGGCCATGAGGTTGCGTTTGGCGAGGACATCCTGACGTTTACCATCGAGGGCAATGCGTTTCTGCATTCGATGGTCCGCACGATCGTGGGCACGCTTGTCGAGATTGGCATGCATCGCCGTGAACCCGAGTGGATGCGCGAGGTCATCGATGCTTGCGACCGTACCGCTGCGGGCCCCACGGCTCCTGCCTGCGGCCTTACGTTTATGGGCGTGGATTACGATCCCGCCGAGCTCGTCGTGCTCGACTAGGGGAGGGCTCGACGCGTCGTGCGTCGACACCCGTCATCTGTGGGCTGCGCGTGTGCAACATCTGTTCTTGGCGTGCAATACAACCGGTGTCTCATTGCTTTTATTGCCGGGGTGTACCATGAACGACAGTTTGATTCACTGCTGTCGAGAGGACGGATAACTTGGTTCGACGTGGCTCGCATCCGCGACTTTCGGTGATCCTTG
>CAJMPM010000009.1 GCA_905215225.1 uncultured bacterium | reverse complement strand
TGATATCGGTTGCGTTGGAGACGACGACCATCTATCGGATTACAGGCAGCGCTGTATTGAGCGGGGCTGCGATAATTATTGGATTTGTTATGAGCTTGACGCTCTACGGAACTTACCTTCAGACGCCCATACCGTCCTTGCGATGGATCTTCTTTCTTCCGGGGCCGTACCTTGGGGTCGGATGTGCCCTTGGGTATAGCGATATGGGGCAGCTGACGCTTCTGGGATATGGCGCGGCAGCCAGTTGTCTATCGGTATTGATTTACGCTCTCGTGAGCTTTCGTGCTGGAGGTGTGCTCAATGGCTCGTCAGATTAAAAGACTTCTCCAGTCAGAATTGAAGCATGTGAGCAAATGGGTGTACGCCTTAATCTTGGTAATTTATGCGTGCATGGTGGTATTGCAGCTTAATTCTTTCCCGATGTGGTTCTGTGGCCTCCGTGAGAACAGCTTCTTGGGCTTTTTCCCAGACCCGACGCTTCGGCTATCGGCAGAGGATGTCCTTCTATTTGATAATGCAGAGGTTTTTCGCGGTCTGCTGTTCAACGTAGCCCCGTTGGCTCATGCATTGTTCTTTCCGTTCATCGCGGCTTGCATTGTGCCGCGCTTTGTCAGTTCGGGCTTTATCGAGGAACCGAGGGGGTTGTCGGCGGCTCGGGGAGGGAAGCGGGTGGGCGCGACTGTTGCGCGGGCGATACTGTCTTCCCTCGCCCTTTTGGTCGCGTTTATCCTGTCGAGTGTCGTTTTGTACTGTCTTAACTGCGCAATCGTTTTGGATGCTCAACAGTGTTTCAACCTGAATATGTTTTGCGATCGACTTCTTCTGGCGAGTGCGGTCTGCCTTGCATATGTGGTCTCTTGCGTGATCGTTGTTTCCTATTTTGGGTCCGGCTTCGGTCCGATTGGCATGCTGTTGCTGGTCAACGTCGTAGCGATCTACATGCAGCTCGGGGCCAATTCCATGCTTCCGCTTCCGTCCTCGATGCTGATGTGGATTTGCGGAGAGACCCCGGTGGAGGATAGACAATGCGTTTCGATATAAATTGACTGCCTCTTAAACGTAGCAAGTGTTTTTGCTATTTGCTTTACCGTCGACCGATTGCGGTCGAGATTTCTTTGATTGCTTGTGAGGGATAATCATACCGAGCATATCAAATACAGGGGGGGCGGGCACCGTGGCTGGTGTCCGCCCCCCCCTGGCATGGAAGGTTTAAGCCTGTGTGATTTGCGAGCTAACGAGCCTGCTTAACCTTTGCCGCTGCCCCGACAAACGACTTCCACAGGTTAAAGTCGGTCTCGAGCGTCTTCCACGTGTACTCGGGATGCCATTGCACGCCCAGGCAGAACGGCTGGCCTTCGACTTCGATGCACTCGGGAACGCCGTCGGTTGCCTTGGCGACCAATCGCGTGCTTTTACCCAGGCGGTCGACGCAGCAGTGATGTGCCGAGTTGGTCTGGATCAGCCTGTGCCCGCCAACCGCGCGCTCCAGCAGCGAGCCCGGCACGACCTCGACGGGGTGCACGGGATCGTTGAGCACGTGGGTATGGCGCCACTGCGTGCGGCCCTCGCGCGCACCCAGGCTCGGCACGTCCATGCACAGGGTGCCGCCGGTGGCGACATTGAGCAGCTGCGTGCCGCGGCAGGTGGTAAAGAGCGGCTTTTTGGCGCGGAGCACCTCGCCGACCAGCTTAAACTCAAAGCTATCGCGGATCTCGCAGCAGAGGGTGGGATCGTAGGGTCGATCATCGCCCCAGCGTTTGGGATTGACATCGGGGCCGCCGGGAATGGCGATACCGTCAGCGATTTCCACGTAATGACGGATGACCTCAATGTCCTCGGTGATGGACATCTGCAGCGGCAGGCCGCCGGCGGCAAGAATGGCATCGACAAAGACACTTGCGATTTCCTCGTTGGGGGAGAGCGTCTCGCTCAAAAACGGCTTTGCTTCTTCCCAACGCGGTGCGACGAGGATGAGTGGGCGGTCGGCGGGGGCAACGTCGACGTGCGGGGTGTAGGACGATGAAGTACGAGTTCCGATCATAGGTGTAACTTTCGAATTTGGATGGTCATGGCGAGCGAACATGGCAATTGGGCTAGTGGCCCTTGATGGAGTTGAGGAAGTCCTGGGCGCGCTTGGTCTGGGGGTGGTCGAAGAACTCGTCGGGCGTGCCGGTTTCCACGATCTGGCCGTCGGCCATGAACACGACGCGGTCGGCCACGCGGCGGGCAAAGTTCATCTCGTGCGTGATGACGATCATCGTCATGCCCTGCTGGGCCAGACGGACCATGACCTCGAGCACCTCGTTGATCATCTCGGGGTCAAGGGCGCTCGTGGGCTCGTCAAAGAGCATGGCCTTGGGTTGCATGGCAAGCGAGCGGGCGATGGCCACGCGCTGCTGCTGGCCGCCCGAGAGCTGTGCGGGCACCTTATCGGCCTGCTCGGCAACGCCCACGCGGCTCAGCAGGTCCATGGCGCGCTCACGAGCCTCCTCCTTGGACACGCCCAGCACGTCGACCGGCCCCAGCATGACGTTCTGCAGTACGGTCATATGTGCGAACAGGTTGAACTGTTGGAACACCATGCCCAGCTCGGCGCGCATGCGGGCAAGATCCTTGCCTTCCTGCGGCAGGGGCTCGCCCTCGATGAGGATCTCGCCCGAGTCGATGGTTTCCAGGCGGTTGATAGTGCGGCACATGGTCGACTTGCCCGAGCCCGAGGGGCCGATCACAACGACGACCTCGCCGCGGTCGACCGAGAGATTGATGTCGTTGAGGACGTGTAGGTCGCCATAGTGCTTATCGACGTGCTTGAGCTCAATCAGCGGCTGATTGCCGGTAGAAGAAGTGCTCTGTGCCATGGTGCTCGGCTCCTTATGACTCGAAATGGTAAAGCGTTAGCGGATGATGGTCGCGCCGGTCTTGTGCGAAACATAGACGGCAGCCTTGTTAATCGCGACGTTGATGAGGATGTAGATGACCGCGATTACCAGGTAGACCGATACGAGTGCATCATAGTTGGTAATGAGCACGCGGGCATTTTGCATGAGGTCAGGGTAGCTCACCACATAGGCGACGGTGGTGTCCTTGACCACGACCACAAGCTGCGAAATCAACGACGGAATGATAAATCGAATAGCCTGCGGCAATACGATTTTAAAGGTGATTTTAGCCTTGGAGAGACCGAGCGCCTGGGCGGCTTCGACCTGGCCGCGCGGCACGGCGTTGACGCCGGCGCGGAAGATCTCGGCAAGTACGCCGGCCGCAGCGAGCGCGACGGGAAGCGTGAGCATCCAAAACGACGGCAGCGCGATCTTGTACTGGGGCAGCACCAAAAAGAAGAAGTAGATGAACAGCAGGCTCGGCACGCCGCGGAAGAAATCGGTGAGCACACGGCAGACCAGCTGGAACGGCTTGATGCCGCTGGTGCGGCCGAGCATAAGGGCTAAGCCCAGTACCAGCGCGATTGCGCCAGCGGTGAGTGCGACTTTAACGGTGCCCTCAAAGCCGGCAAGCAGGAACTTCCAGGTGGTGAGGTGCGTAAAGAAATACCAATAGTGGACCGAAAGCTGGCCGGTCACATAAAAGCGCTGCAGTACCAGGGCGACGAGCGCGGCGACGGCAACGAGCGAGATAGCGGTGCCGATGCGAATCTTGGCGCGCATCTTGGGGCCGGGAGCCTCGTAGAGCGCATCGCGCATGGTAAGCGCAGGGGAGGAATGCTTGCTCATCGGAGGATCCTCACCTTCTTATCGATGTAGTTGCCAATGTGGCTCACCACAAAGGCCGTGCCCAGGTAGCCGAGCGCCGAGATAAAGAACGCGGCGACGCCGCCGAGCGAGCGCGTGTTGATGTAGCTCACCACGCCGGTGAGCTCCTGCGGTTTAAGCGGCACCTGGCTGCCGAGTGCGGTGGTGAGCATGACGGCGATAAAGAGGTTGGTCATGGGCAGCACGCTCGAGCGCAGCGCCTGCGGAATCACGATCTTGGCGAGGATACGGCTAAAGTTCATGCCCAGCGAGCGGGCGGCTTCCACCTGGCCGACGCCGACGGTGTTGATGCCGCTCATAAAGTTCTCGGAGCCAAAGGCCGAGCCCAAAAGGACCGTGGCGACGATAACGCAGGTGCGGTAGGGCAGGACGACCTTGAGCGGCGGCAGCGCGTAGACGACGATGATGAGCAGCGCGATGCCGGGGATGTTACGAAAGACCTGGACATACAGGTCGCCAAAGACGCGCAGCGGCTTGAGCGGCGACACGCGCATCACGGTGACGGCGACGGCCAGCACCATGGCGATAACAAACGACTCAAGCGTCATGCCCCAGGTTGCTAGCAGCGCGTCGATATAGTTCTGGCCATAGAGCGACCAGAGTTCGGAGAGACTCATGCGGACCTCCCGCCGATAAGGAAAGGGGCTCCCGTGTGTACGGAAGCCCCGACAACTCAGTGAGGAAACAGTTTACCGCAATAAAGCGCATCATGCGTTTCCATATGGTTTCGTTGCGGCCGTTACCAGGCTCGCTGCCTAGGCGCCGATCTCGGGCAGCTCGGGAACATTGGTGTCGCCCGTGCGGTCGCCGATGCAGATCTGCCACAGCTCGGTCCAGGTGCCGTCGTCCTCGATCTTCTTAAGGAAGTCGTTGACAAAGGCGACGCCGTCGGAATCGAGCGGTAGACCGATGCCATAGGGCTCCTTGCTGCCGAAGGGCTTGCCGGCGATCTTGTATTTACCGGGCTCGCGGACCAGGGCGCTCTGCTGCATGTTGTTATCGATGACGTAGGCGTCAACGCGACCCTGCTGGAGGGCCTGACGAGCCTCCTCGTCGGTCTTGAACTCCTGCTGGCTGGCCTTGGGGGCGAACTCCTCCAGGATGGCGGGGCCGTTGGAGCCGGACTGGACAGCGACGTTCTTATCGGCCAGGTCGTCGACGCTCTTGATGTCGTCGTTGTCGGCGAGCACCAGGATGGCCTGCTGGGTGTAGTAGTAGGGGCCGGCAAAGGAGACGAGCTTCTTGCGCTCGTCGGTGATGGTGTAGGTGGCAAAGACGGCGTCGACCTGGCCGTTCTGCAGGACGGACTCGCGCGTGTCCGAGGTCACCTGGGTGATCTCGACCTTGTTCTCGCCCAGGATGTAGTTGGACAGGAGCTGCGCGATACCGGCATCGAAGCCACGGATCTTGCCGTCCTTCTCGTTGAGGAGGGAGAAGAGCGTGGAAGTCTGAACGCCACCGATCTTAAAGACCCCGGCGTCCTTGACGGCCGTCGCCCAGGTGCTGGCGGCGATGGCGTCGTCATCGGCCTTGGGGCCGTCGTTGACGAGCTTGTCGAATGCCTTGGCATCGAGCGTGGCGGAAACCTCGGTATCCTCGGAGCCCTTGGAGGAGCCGGCGGCGGAACCCTTGTCGGCCTCGGCGCTGGTGTCAGAGCAGCCGGCAAGACCAAGGCCGGCGACGGTTGCGAAGGTGGCGGCAACGAAGCCGCGGCGGTCGAGAACGACCTGCTGGGAGAGGTTCTTGCTCATAGTAGAACACCTTTCTCAATAAAATCCCTAGCGGTTGAGTAGAGTTATACCCTATTGCGCTCAGACGGGTCAACACGAAATAACTCAGAAACATACTTACCTTATGGGTTATTGTACCTACCAAAAAGGGACAGGCACCTTTGTGGTGGTTCTTGCAGTTGTGACGGCCTGTCTCGCTGCTTTGTCTCAATCTGTAACAGGTAGACGAGGAAATGGGTTCTAACTGTTACAGATCGAGATTATCTCCTTAGTGGGATTCGAATGTCTCAATCTGTAACATCTGGACGGCCAAAAGGTCTCTATCTGTTACAGATTGAGACAAAGGTCTGGGACTAAGACGTCTTATCTAGATCTGTAACAGTTAGACGCGGATTTGTCCGCTAGGTGTTACAGATCGAGACAAATGAGTTGGGAAAATAAAAACCTCCGCAGGGGTGCTTCCCTTGCGGAGGTTTTCTTACTCGTTGAGTAGCCTCACGGCTTCGGCGGCCATGTTCTCGACCGTCATGCCGTTCTGAGCGAGCAACTCGTTGGGGTCGTAGCGGTCGGGGAAGCCCTTGGCGATGCCGAAGGTGCGGGTACGCACGGGCGTGCAGGCCAGGTAGCACGCCACACGCTCGCCCCAGCCGCCGTCCAAGATGCCGTCCTCGAGGGTGACGACGACGCGATGCTCGGCGGCAAGGCTGTCGAGGAACTCGCGGTCGAGCTCGGTTGCAAAGCGCGGGTTGACGAGCGTGGCCTCGATGCCGTACTCGGCAGCCAAGCGGTTTGCCACGCGCTCACCCAGCTCAAAGAAATCGCCAAGCGCGAGCACGGCCACGTTACGACCCTGGCGCACTACGTTGTAGCGAACGGCACTGTAGTCGGTGTCTTCGGCGGGCGCAAGGTCGGGACGGCTCACCAGGCCGATGCCCGGTACACGGATCGCCACGGGATGCTCGCGGTGGTCGAGCGACCAGCTCAGCATGGACAGATATTCCTCCATGCAGGCCGGCGCCAAGTAGTGCATGTTGGGAAGACCGCCCAGCATGGAAATATCAAAGAACGAGAGGTGCGTCTCGGACGTGGTGCCAAAGATTGACGCACCAAACACCAAAATGGTTGCCGGGGCGTCGTTGAGGCACAGGTCGTGCCACAGTTCGTCGTAGGCGCGCTGCAAAAACGTGCCGTACACACCAAAGACTGGCTTGGCGCCCGAGCGCGCAAGCGCGGTGGCAAAGGTCACGGCGTGCTCCTCGGCAATGCCCACATCGACGAACTGTTTGCCGGCGGCGGCGCGAAGCTCGGGTGTAAAGCCCATGATATAGGGCGTGGCAGCCGTGATAGCGACAACCTGCGGGTCGTTCGCGATAGCGGCGTTGAGTGCCTCGCTCGTAATATCGGCATAGGTGCGCGGTGCGGGCTCGCTCGGGTGGCCCGGGCAAAGTTTGCGACCGGTTGCCATATCGAAGGGCCCCACATGATGCCAGTGCTCGGGGTCGCTCTGGGCTGGCTCAAAGCCCTTGCCCTTGGCGGTGGAGACGTGCAGCACGATGGGATGATCGATATTGCGCAGTTCCTGCAGCGCGTCGACGAGGGCCAACACATCGTTACCGGCGTCCAGATAGCGGTAGTCGAGCCCCCTCGCGCGGAAAACGTTGCGCTCGCAGGTGCCGTTGCTGGCGCGCAGCTCGGCCAGATTGCGATACAGACCACCGTGGTTTTCGGCAATGGACTGGTCGTTATCGTTGACGATAATGATCAAGTTACTGTCGAAATCGGCGGCATTGTTAAAGCCCTCAAACGCCAGACCGCCCGAAAGCGAGCCGTCGCCAATAACGGTAATGACGTTATACGTGTCACCCGCCAGGTCGCGCGCGTGGGCAAGACCGCAGCCCAAGCTCACCGAGGTCGAGGTGTGACCCATGGCAAACAGATCATGCTCGGACTCGTCGGGATTGGCAAAGCCAGAGGCCTCGCCATAACGCTCCGGATCGATATAGGTGTACGCGCGCCCGGTCAGCGCTTTGTGTGCGTAGGTCTGGTGCGACACGTCGAAGACAATTTTGTCGGTGGGGGAGTTAAACACGCGGTGGAGCGCGACCGTGAGCTCAACGACGCCCAGGTTGGGGGCAACGTGTCCGCCGACAGCGGCGGAGCTTTCGAGGATGGCGTGGCGAATCTCGTCGCAGAGCTGCGGGAGCTCGGCGCGATTAAGAGCCTTGACGTCCTCGGGCGTTGTCGTTTGCGTAAGCAGCATCGTTGTGGGTTACTCCATGCGAATCGAGCGCCGGCGCTCCCTCGGCCGGCACAATTGCACAGAACAGTCTCGCACATTTTGGCGTTTGATATGTGACGGCGGCGCGGTAATTCGCCAACTGGCGGGGCAAAGCGTTTTGTCCGATGCCATACTGGTAGATTCGATGATGATTTTATTCAATGCGTGCAGGCCGTGGCTTGCCGCCGTGAGCCGCTGGAAGGAGGCAGCATGTCTGATGCCGTTCGTGCCGAGAAAATCGCGCACGAGGTCGACTATGCCGCCCACCAGCTGGCCCAGGCGGGCCGTCTGGGCCTGACGCGCGAGTTTATCCAGCATGGCGATGTGACGGTCTATGCACATGTGACTTCGGTAGCGCGGGCGAGCCTGTCCTTTGCCGAGCGCTTGGGCCGTGCTGGCATTTCGGTCGACCGTGCCTCGCTGCTGCGCGGAGCCCTGTTACACGATTACTTTCTCTACGATTGGCACGACCCCGACCCGAGCCATCGACTGCACGGATTTCGGCATCCATTTTTTGCCCTGGCGCGTGCGGAGGAGGATTTTGGGCTGACGCCGCGCGAGCGGAATATTATCGTGCGGCATATGTTTCCGCTGGTGCCGGTGCCGCCGACGTGTCGTGAGGCTTGGATTGTATGCCTGGCAGACAAATGGTGCGCTCTGCGCGAGACAGTCGCCGGCCGCCTGCCGCGCAAGGACGAGGCGGACGATGGCGTGAGTAAAGCATCGAGCGAAAAGAGGAGAGGGTAGACGGTGGAAACCGCGATTGATATGGCGTTTGGCGGCGCAACGCTTGCCGCCTGCCCACTCTCGGCACTGGTGCTCTCGTTTGCCTTTTACGGGCTTTGCGGCTGGGCATGGGAGTCGACAGTATGCGCCATGCTCAACCAAGGACGCTTCGCCAACAGCGGATTTTTACTGGGGCCGTGTTGTCCTATCTATGGTGTGGGCGGCATAGCCTGCTGGCTTTTGCTGCGTGGGATTCCGGATGCCTCGGGCCAGTTTGTCGCGGCGGCACTTGTGTGCAGCGTAATCGAGTACAGTGTGGGCCTTCTATTGGAAAAAACAACAGGCGCACGTTTTTGGGATTACTCACACCTGCCGTTTAACTTGCACGGGCGCATATGTCTGTACTGGGCCTGCGCGTTTGGCTTGGGTGCGTTGTGCATTTGCCGCGTGGTTGAGCCGGCGGTGTTGGGACTGCTCGCCCATTTGCCGGTGCTGATTGTGCGGCTGTCCGCCTTTATCGTTGCGGTTGCGATGATGGTCGACGCGGCATGCTCGTTGGCCAGCTGGCGCCGCCTGTCCGATCAGCTGGAGCGCGTCCGGGCCGACCTTGCCGACCGCATCAATGAGTCGCTTGCCGACGCCTCGGACTCAATGCTCGAACGTATTCCCGATTCGGCGATCGACTCGGTGGCACAGACACATATCCGCAGCCGTGCCGTTAACGCGTGGCTGGCCGAGCTGGGCGACGCAGCGCTCGATGCCCTTCGTGAGAAGGCTTCGATGCCGACGTTTATCTCGGATGGTGCTCGCGGCCTGGCGCTTGCCGCCCGCCGCGTGGCCGATGCCGCGCCGAGCATGCCGCGTCCGTCGCTCAGTCGTCGCCTTGCCGGCAAGCGCATGAGCCGTCCGGTGCCGAGCGTGTCGCTCAGCCGCCGCGACCTACGCTTTTTCAATGCCTTCCCGCGTCTGCGCATCAATCGCTACGAAGGTGTCATTCGAGCAACTAATCTCCGCGACCGAGCTCGCGAGCTGTTCCGGCGCTAGTTGGGACGGACGCGCTCACGGCTCCCTTGCTCGCGTATTTCCCGTTCGTTTCGCGTCCGTTGCCGCGCCGTTTCCAAGATTGCGGCACCGTTTCCATTCGACAACGCAGCGTTTAACAACGCCGTATCTGGTCTACACCAGTTGCCCCTCGGCCGCATTATGGGCGCCGACAACGTTCATGCGACCAAGGGGGAGCGAATGTACGATACGGGATCGACAACGTTTATGCTCATCTGCACCATGCTCGTGTTTTTAATGACACCGGGTCTGGCGTTTTTCTATGGCGGCCTGTCCAGGCGCAAAAATGTCATCAACACCATGCTCATGTGCTTTGGCGCCATTGGCCTGGTTGGCGTGCTGTGGATTGTTGCCGGTTGGTCGCTGGCCTACGGCGGCGACGGTTCCAGCCCGTTTATTGGAGGCCTTGACCAGCTGCTGTGCCTGCCGGTGCTCGGTCAGGTGCTGCAGGCGGCCGAGGGCAATGCCGCGGACGGTGCCGCCTACCCTCAGATCATCAACATTGCCTTCCAGATGGCGTTTGCCATGATCACAGCAGCTATCGTCACGGGCAGCCTGGCCGGCCGCGTTAAGTTTGGTGCTATGACGGCCTTCCTGGGCATTTGGCTGCTCGTGGTCTATGCGCCGCTCGCCCGCATGGTTTGGGGCGGCGAGGGCTCCTTTATCGGCGACATCATCGGCGCGCTCGACTTTGCCGGCGGCGACGTGGTGCACATTTCGTCCGGTCTTACGGGCCTGATTCTCTGCTTAATGCTCGGCCGTCGTCGCGGCTTTGGAATGGTGAGCTACCGTCCGCATAACGTGCCGTTTGTGGCGTTGGGCGCCGGCCTGCTTTGGTTTGGCTGGTTTGGCTTTAACGGCGGCAGCGAGTTTAAGGCCGATGCCGTGGCCGCGCTTGCCATCCTCAACACCGTGACGGCCAGCGCGTCGGGCATGGTCTCGTGGCTTGCCGTCGAGCGTGTGCATACCGGTCGCCCCACGCTGGTGGGCGCCAGCACCGGTCTGGTTGCGGGCCTTGTGGTTATCACGCCGGGTGCGGGCTTTATCGAGCCATGGGCGGCGCTGGTCATGGGCCTGATCGTCTCTCCCATCTGCTACCTGGCCATCAGCCATCTTAAGACCAAATTTGGCTACGACGATGCGCTCGACGCGTTCGGTTGCCACGGCATCGGCGGCATCCTGGGCGGCGTGCTCACGGGCTTGTTCTGTGTGCCGGAGCTCTCGTGGACCGGTAAGGGCGGCCTGTTCTACACGGGCGACGTGTCGCTGCTCATCTCGCAGATCTTGGGCATTGTGGCGACGGTCGTTATTGTGCTGGTGCTCGACTTGGTAATCGTCGCGGTGGTCAAGGCGCTGTTCCACGGCAGCCTGCGCGTGGACGAGGCCGACGAGGCACTGGGCCTGGATGCGAGTCAGCACGGCGAGAGCGCGTATCCCTCCTTCTCGGGACTTGACTAACGGCTTTCCCAGCCACCGCACCTTGCCGTTCAAACCGTCGCTCGCGTACTCAAGTACGCGTCGCTCCTCTTTCACGGCAATCTGCGGCACCTGGGAGACCCGCGTCTCATGGAAAGGGATACGTTGATTTTTGAGAGGAATTCATTCATTATGAAAAAGATCACGGCTATCGTGCGCCAGGAAAAGCTTGAGGTTCTCAAAGACGCGCTGTTTGCTGCTGATGTTCGTGGTATGACTATCAACCAAGTGCAGGGCTGCGGCGCACAGCATGGCTGGAAGGAATACGTGCGCGGCAACGAGTTGCTTGTCAACACGATCCCTAAGGTGCAGTTCACCCTCATCTGCGCCGATGAACATGTCGACGGCATTGTCGACATCATCTGCAACGCCGCCCGCACCGGCGCCGTCGGAGACGGCAAGATTTGGGTCGAGCCGGTCGAGGAAGTTATCCGCATCCGTACCGGCGAACACGGCCCTTCTGCGGTGTAGGACAATCTTTCGCCTGACGGGTGCGCCTCTCTTGGGGTTCGCCCGTTCTCGTCTACAATATCGTGCAGACGAAGGAGAGGCATGCCCATGATCAAGATGTCTGCGAGTGACTTAGACGGAACGCTGCTGAACGCCCTGCACGAGGCGGATAGGACTATCCGCCGCGCCATTCGCGAGCTGACCGAGGCTGGACTCCACGTGGTTCCCGCGACCGGACGCTCGACGCTGCCGATCGGCGAACATGGCTTTACAGGCTTGGCGCTTGACGCCTGCTGCTCCAATGGATCAATCGTGCGCGACAGCCATGGCGAAGTGCTCAAGACCTGGACCATCGATCCGCAGATTACCGAGGAGCTGCTCAAGGCGTTCCCGGACATTTGCTTTGATTGCTCCACGCCCGATGGCATGTTCTCGAGTGGGTCGTTCGAGATGCACCAGGCGGGCTTTAAAAAGGACAGCCCTATCAAGCGCATCGTGATGCGCGGCATGCGTGCACGTGGCGGGTACCACGAGGAACAGTACTTCGACCAGTCGATCGGCGACATCCTGCGTCATGACGTGTGCAAGATTAACTGCCGCGTGACCTCGCCCGAGCTGGAGCGCGACATTAAGGCGTATTTGGCCGAGCGATCGGACCGTGTGGTCAACGCGCCGTACGATCAGGTGATGTTCGAGATCACGGACGCGGCGTGCAACAAGGGCGAGAGCGTGGCCTGGCTGGCGGGCTACTACGGTATTGCCGAGGACGAGGTCGCGGTTTACGGCGACGGCGGCAACGACATCGCCATGCTCAAGCGCTTTCGTCACAGCTATGCGACCAAAAACGCAAGCGATGCAGCCAAGGCCGCCGCGAGCGCGACCATCGGCAGCTGCATGGTCCACGCCGTCCCCAAACACATGCTCGCCACCATGCGCAAGCAAAACTCCCGCACCGTCATCGAATAATGTGGCAAAGGGGCAGCGCCTTTGTCACATTCTAGAGTTCTCAATTAGCCAGTGCTCGTATGCGCGCTGCATGATCTCGGTTTTATCGGCTTTTTTGCGGCAGCCCTTCTGCTCCTCGATGGCAAGCTCATAGGCATCGCTCTGCTCAAAAGCGCTGGTATCCCAAGCACCGTGTTCAATGCGAGCCCATGTGGCATCGATGAGCTGCTCGAGTTCGGCAATGTCATCGGCGTTGGCGGTTGTCGAGAACGGCGGACGGAGCTCGCCCGTTGTCTTGTCGGGTTCTACATAGTAGTCGCCCATGGAAGTGACGGTGTAGCCATAAAACTCGGGTGACGCTTCGACCAGCAGTTTGTAAAACTTGAGCTGACGATGGTAGCCCGCAGGGACCTCTTTGCCAAAGCCAGTCTTGTAGTCGACGATCTGCACCGTCTTGGCTGCATCGTCAACGAGGAGCAGGTCAAGAAACCCAAAGAGTGGAGTTCCACCGGCAGTTAGACACTGCATGTTCGCTTCCGTGATGCAACGGTAGCCGCATACGTGCTCGACAAGCCAAGGGACAAATGCACGACAAATGCGTTCAAAACGCTCCGAATAACGGCGGACGTCCTCGGGGGCAAAATCGAGCCACGAAATCTGCTGGCGATACTCGGCCTCAATTGTCTCAATTGCCGCTTCGCCATCGGTTGCCATCCGATTAACGATTTCTTCGAACATCGCGTGAACGATAGTGCCGAATTCGGTTTGAATCGTGGGCGCAGTGGGTAGGCGCACAATCTGCTTCTCGGGGAAGTGCTGGCTATTTGCACACCCAGGCTCGTAGGTCACAAAGTTGTTGAGTGCCGTGGCAGAGAGGTGTTTTACGTCGGTGTGAGGCTCCAAAAGCGCACGGAGCTCGGGCGTATCAAACACGTAGTTGTCGCGCCATTCGGTTTCGATGGCGGCACTGAGCTGGTCCGCTTCAGCAGAAACCTCGCAAGAGTCGATAAGCCCCGTGAGCTCCTGCAGCGTCGATCCGCCGGCGCGGTACAGCTCGAGGTGTCGTTTAGCGCGTGTGATGTCTACAAACAGCAGACGACGCGCATCGTCGTCATCCTTTTCGTCGCGAATAAGCAGGTTGGACGGGTACAAGCTCATGCCGCCAGCACCTTTGTGCCAGGTGGAGTCGTCGGCGTCGAGCAGGTAGACGCAATCGAACTGCAGACCTTTCGAACTGTGAGCGCTAGTAAGGCGAACGGCTCCCGGTGTGCCAAGATCGATCGATGCGTCGATGCTCACGCCAAACTTTTGCGCGGCGTCGAGTTTGTCGACAATATCGGGCAGGCGAAGCGTGCGTCCCATGCGGCGCGCGTCGCCCATTTCACCCTCGGCAAAGGCGAGTAGGGCGCGGATGCCGGCATTGAATTCGGCGGCGCCCAGCGGATCCTGTTTTTTATGATCCTGATAATAGTCAAGGCTGCGTTTGGCAATCTTAAAGAGCAACGCTCTGACCGGGGAGGCGCCGGCCTCGGCCGCCCACTGCATAAGGTCGTCGTACAGCTCTTTGACGCGGGCGCTATTACTCTCGCACATGGCGGCCATCCAGTCGCCGCGATGTTCGCGCTTGGCGCTGAGCGCAAACGTCACGGACGATGGATGGTCGCCGCCCAGCTCGGCGGCACAGACAATCTGCGGAAGATGGCTACAGGCGAGCTCCTTCTGCCCGCGAGCAAGCGCGGTAGCGCAGCGCAACAGTGCCAGCATCGTCTGCATACGCTCGGAAGCAAAGAGATTCTGCCGCTCGCGATAGGAGAACGGCACCTTCTCCTTAACGAGGAAGGGGATAAGCGAGCGCAAGGCGGCATGCTTGGCGGAGATGACCGCAATTCCTTCGTTGGGGTCTTCGCATTCATCGAGATAGTGATTAACAAGCCGCTGCTTAATGCTCGCGGCGACAGCGGCGTATTCCTCGGCTTTGCCGGCGTAGACGTTCTCGCTAAAGCCGGCCTGATCACCCTGAGGCTTGGAGGCTTCGATTGACTTATTCGAGCTGGCGTCGAGGCGATATTCAATTTGCCGTGCGATGGCTTGACCGAACTCAACGATGGCGGGCGTGGAGCGATAGTTGGTCTTGAGCACGATGCTCCGGGGCGAAAACTCGGCCGCAAACTGGTTGGCAC
>CAJMPM010000008.1 GCA_905215225.1 uncultured bacterium | reverse complement strand
AGTTGGCAGCGTCGGTCGCGCCGATCACGGTCGAGGGGACGATGCTGACAGGAGCCCCGCCCGTCGCACTCGGTCCGTTTTCCTCCGTCCCCTTTGGATCACGGAAATAGCGGGCGGCGATGGCGCGAACGGCCTCGAGCCCCGGTCCACCGACACGCGGAGACGGCGAAGGCTCGGAGCTGCCGGGGCCCAGCTCCACTTCGACACAACCGGCAAGGTCCGCCCCGGCAACCGCCTCACGGCAGCGCGCCACAACGTCGACCACGCTCGTACCCTCGAGCATGCGGAAGTTAATGTTGGCCCACATATCCTGCGGCATTACGTTGGCGCCGGTGCTGCCACCCTCGATCTGCGTGGGCGCGCAGGTGGTCGTCACCAGCGGATAGAGCTTTTTGCTGACGAGGCAATCGCGGACAATGGCATCCCCGTTGGCGGCAATTTCATCGGCCGTGTAGAGCCCCAACTCGACGAGTTGAGCGGCAAGCAAGTCGGTCACGCGCGTCGGCCACTCGATATCGCAGATTGCGGTGATGGCACGGCTGAGCACCTCGAGCGAAGAGCCGCCGTAGGGGTTAGACGAATGCCCGCCTTCACTCTTCGTCTTGAGCACGATGTCGGCGTAGCCCTTCTCGGCAAGGTCGGCATGCATAAGCCAGCCCTCGCCCGCGCTGTACTCGGCAGCCGAAACGATGCGGTAGTCGCCCTCGTCGATCAGGTACTCAAGCTCAATGCCGCGCTCCTCGAGCACGCGGCCGATGGCGCCTGCGCCGTACTGCGTAGTCTCCTCGTCCTGGCCAAAGGCGAGCAGCAGGGTGCGCTCGTGCTCCCAGCCGTGCGCCAGCGCATACTCAACCGCCTCGAGAATGCCTGCGACCTGGTCTTTCATGTCGATAGCGCCGCGACCCCAAATGTAGGTGTCGTCCACGTAGCCGCTAAAGGGGGCATGCGTCCAGTCAGCCTCGGTGCCGGGCACCACGGGAACCACGTCCATGTGACCCATGAGCATGACGGGTTTGAGGGCGGGGTCGGAACCGCTAAGCGTCACCAACAGCGAATGGTCGATAAGCTCGACCTCGCCCGCCGCGAACACGTACGGCCACGCCTGCTGCATATAGGCGCGCAGGTCGTCGAACGGCTGCCAGTTCACCGCCTCGGCATCCATACTCGAGATGGTCGGAAACGACAGCACGCGGCCCAGGCGCTCGCACGCACCAGCTTCGTCCAAATCGGCAAAATCATCCTCATGCGCAAAGAAGCGCCAAACCTCGGCCATGACATCCTTTCGATTGTGATGACGAGGGCCGCCCCACCGGAGCGGCCCTGCCACATAAGCGTTTGCGGTCGGTTATTTGTCCTCGAGATAACGCGAGAGGAACTCACGAGTGCGCTGGTGTTTGGGGTTACCGAAGAGCTCGGCCGGCGCGGCGTCCTCGAGCACCACGCCCTTGTCCATAAAGACCACGCGATCGGACACGGTGCGGGCAAAGGCCATCTCGTGCGTGACGACGACCATGGTCATGCCGTCGGCAGCGAGCTTGCGCATGACCTCGAGCACCTCTCCCACAATCTCGGGGTCGAGTGCGGAGGTCGGCTCGTCGAACAGCATGATCTGCGGATTCATGCACAGGGCGCGTGCGATGGCTACGCGCTGTTTTTGACCACCGGACAGGCGGCCCACGGCGGCGTGCGCGAACTTTTCGAGTCCCACGCTCGTCAGATGCTCCATCGCGACCTTCTCGGCCTCGGCCTTGCTCATCTTTTTGAGCGTGACGGGCGCGAGCGTGCAGTTGTCGAGCACGTCCATGTTGTTGAACAGGTTAAAGCCCTGGAACACCATGCCGATGTCCTCGCGGAGTTTATTGATATTGCAGCGCTCGGCCGTAAGGTCCTGGCCGTGGAACCAGATGTGGCCCGCGTCCGGGGTCTCGAGCAGGTTGAGGCAGCGCAGGAAGGTCGACTTGCCCGAGCCCGAGGCGCCGATAATGGTGACGACCTCGCCGGGGTTAACGGACAGGTCGATGCCCTTGAGTACCTCGAGCGAGCCGAAGCTCTTGCGCAGGCCCTCGACGCGGATGAGCGGCTCTTTAGTTTGTGCGGCGGCCGCAACGCCGGTAATGGCGGTATCTGCCATGATGATTCTCCTCGTCTTAAGCCTAGTTAGAGCTGGGCAGCGTGGCCGGAGCCTCGGCACCGAGCTTTTTGCCAAAGGCTTCGAGCAGGCGGCTCGCCACGAGCGTCAGGATCAGGTAGACCACGAGCGCCACGCAGTAGACCTCCATCTGGCGGTAGTACACGCCGGCGACCGTGGTAGTAGCGTACATAAGGTCGAACACGCCGATGACCGAAAGCACCGACGAATCCTTGATGTTGATGATGAGCTCGTTGGTGAGCGCCGGAATAGCGTTTTTAATGCCCTGGGGGAACACGACTTTGCGCATGGCCTGCCACTGCGACAGGCCCAGCGATCGCGCCGCCTCGGCTTGGCCGGGATCGATGGACTCGATGCCGCCGCGCAGGACCTCCATCATGTAGGCGGTGGAGTTGAGCGAGATGGTGACGAGGCCGGCGGTGAAGGTACTCCAAATCTGGTTGGCCTGGGCGGTCTCGAAGCCCATGCCGCGCAAAACGGTGAAGCCCGCGTAATAGATGAGCAGGCCCTGAACCATCATGGGCGTACCGCGCACGATGGTGGAGTAGACAGTCGCAAAGCCGCGACCGACACTCTTAAAGAAGCGCACCAGGTCGTTGTCCACGCGATCGAACGTCTGAATACGCAGGAACACAAAGAGCAGCGCCAGGAAAAAGGCGATGACGGTACCGAAGGTGGCAAGCGCGATGGTGATCTCGATGCCGCGGATAAAGAAGTCGCCGCTCTTGTAGGTCATGTAGACCAGGCTCGACAAAAAGTCGCTAGGGTTGGAATCCGAGACAATGCTCACCTGCACCAGGTCGATAAACGACATGACGCAGCGGTCCACGAAAAAGATCGCCGCGATGGCGACCACGACGTAGCTGCCCAGGCGCGCGCCGCGGCGGAAACGCTCGGATGCGAACGGCGACTTTTCGCGATAGTCATTCCAATGCATAAGTTTGGTGACCAGCGCCGCCGCCGACACGACAATCCAGGCCCAAAGAATCGCCCAAAGGCAGTCCTGGAAGATGCCGGTGGGGGCCAAGAAGCTCAGCGGTGTGGGGTTGCGCTGGCTAAACGCCAGGCCGAGCGCCGCAATGACGCTCGTGCCCAGGTACACATAACGATGGTCGGCCTTGATAAAGGAGGCCAGACGATTGATGGTTTTCATGCTGCCTCCCTATGCCGGCTGACGATCGAGGCACGCGTCCCACATTTGGTCGCGCTCCTCTTGGCTAATGCCCTTGAGTGTCTTGTCGATGAGCTTAAGCAGCTTGTCCGAGCCCTTGCGGCAGCCGACGTTTGCCGCGACCTCCTGCTTAAAGCCCTCGCCCTCAGCAAAATGAATAGGGACAATGCCCGGATTTTGGGCCATATAGCCCTTCTCGTTCTCGGTGTTGTAGGTCACGGCGTCGCACGTGCCCTGCAGCAGGTTCGAGAACACCGTGGGGACCGAATCGACCGGGTTTTTGTGCACAACGCCCGGGATCTCGTCGATGACGGTATCAAGCATGGTGTCCTTTTGGCCGAGGACCGTGGCACCGCTAAAGTCGCTGAGCTTGGTGGCGTTTTGGTAGGGGGAACCCTCTTTTACGAACAGGCCAAAGTAGCCAATGAAGTACGGGTCGGAGAAACCGACCGACTCCTCACGCTCCGGCGTGGCGCTCATGCCGGCGATGATGAGGTCGATCTGGCCGTTGTTGAGCGAGTCAATAAGGCCCGAAAAGCTCTGCTTGACGGCGACGGGCTCGCCGCCGAGGGCCTTGCAGACGATCTTGGCGATCTGCACGTCGTAGCCATCGGCATAGGCGCCCTGCACGTTGTCGATGGGGATGGTGTACTCACTGGCTTCGGAAACCTGCCAGTTGTACGGAGCGTAGGCTGCCTCCATACCGATGCGGATCTTATCCTTGCCGATCACGGAATCGGACAGGTCGTCGCGACCGCCGCCCGTCGTGGGCTGAACCACCTTGAGCGTGGACGGACGCTGACAGCCGGCGAGCGCGCCGGCGACGACGGAAGCGCTCGCAGCGAGAGCGCTACCCAAAAAGATGCGACGGCTGCATACCGGCTGTGGATGCGCGTCGCGTTGTAGTCGAGGTTGCATCTGATGCCTTCCCTGTTGAATCGTATGCTGACGACTTAACAGGATATACGCCAGCGACCAGCAGTGCAGTACAAGCTCGAAAAATTAATAGACACATGGTAGTCATTGGGGACGTCGATGTTTTGGCAATGCCGGCGAGCGACGTCCAGAGCGAACAAGTGGCATGAAAAAGACAAGGCATGACCAGAAGGTCTATGCCTTGCCTTTTGAATGACAAATTATCGCTCTGGACGGCACGCAGCATCGACCGAGCGGCGGAACCTCTAGAGCAAGGTGACGCTAAAGCTGCGTTTATCGGTAGCGCCGGGAGCCAAGGTGATGGTGTTGACCTTGTGCTCAAAGATGTCGTCCTCGGTGTCCATGGTGGTGTGACCGGTCCAGGGCTCGAGCGCCACAAACGGAGCGTCGTTGGCGGCAGACCACACGCCGATGTACTTAAAGCCCTCAAAGTCGATCTTGACGCCGTGGCCCGACTTGCGGCCGCGCAGCGTGAGCGTGGAGCCCGGGGTATCGGTGAACATGATGGCGTCGTTATCGAAGCTGCGGTGCGTGATGGGCAGCACGTCCGAGTTATCGGGGGCCTTGTAGCTACCCTCGAACGTCATAAGGCCATCGGGCGTGATGACGGGGGCCTCGTTAGTCCAAGCCTCGGTAAACGCCAGCTCGTAATCCTCGAACGCCTCGTCCTCGGCGCCGGGGGCGGGCACGTTAAATGCGGGGTGGCCGCCCACCGAGAACGGCAGGTCCACGTCGCCGGTGTTGGTGACGGCAAAGGTCTGCGAGAGGGTGGCGTCGCCAGTCAGGGCATAGGTCATGTTGAGCTTAAAGTGGAACGGGAACGCCTTGAGCGACTCGGGCGTATCGGTGATCTCGTAAGTTACCGAGGAGCCGTCCTCCGAAACCTCGACCAGCTTGTGCTCGACAATGCGCGCGAGTCCGTGGCGCGGCATCTCGCAGGTGCCAGCCGCAGACGTCGCCGTGTTGTTGCGCAGTGAGCCCACGATGGGGAACAGAATGGGCGCATGCTTGCCCCAAAAGGCCGGGTCGCCCTGCCACAGATACTCGTTGCCGTTGAGGGCAAGGCTCGTGAGCTGGGCGCCCATGGAATCGATGGCCGCGGTGAGGCCGCCGCGCTTGATGGTAGTGACGGTGGACATGCTACTTCCTCCAAAAGTAAACAATAGTGTCGAGGGCTATTGTCCCACTCTTGGCGGCGGGACGGGACGGCAGGCGATTATTGAGTAGCCATAGCGGAATGAGCGGCGAGCGCCTACTGGGTATCCACGTAAAGGTCGAACCCGCCCTGCGGTGTAGTGTCGACCGTGTCGGGCGCCTGTGAGTTAAAGTTCACGGGGACCATGCGCTTTGAGGCGCGGAAGCGCGTGCCGTCGGTGGCGACGGGCGGCTCATCGACCGTGAGCTCGTAGTCGCCGGGCTTGAGCTCGATGCCGTCACCTTCGGAATTGACGTATTGATACTCGTCAATTGTCTGCCCTTTGAGCGTGCGCCCCACGATATGGATGAGCATTTGGCTGTCGCCGCGCGCGGTGTCCCACGTCGCGCCGTCCTTGACCTCGACCGACACATGTACCGAGCGCGTGCGGCTGAGCGATTGCTCGACAGACATCTCGACCTTGGCGGCGTCTTGGCGCTGCTGCTCGACATGGCCCCAGATGCTGCCGATTGCCGAGCAGGCGATTACGCCGGCCATGAAGGCGATGAGGATGGGACCGAGCGGAGAGCGGCGGCCCGCGGCTTCCTCACGAGCCAGGTCGGGGCGATGCGTGGGCGCAGGCGCCTGGGCGCCTTGCGCGGGCACGTCGAGAATGCTGAAAGATGCCGTACTGCCGGGGTCGATGGTGTGGCGCGGTTGCGGGGTCTTTGCCGGCGAAATGGACATGTCGGCTGGCTCACCCAGCGTGGCCGTGGCATCGGCCTTTGCCTCGTCGGCCTCGGCCTGGGCCCAAGCCTGTTCAAAGGTCAGGGGCTCGACGGGGTCGGAGGCGGCGTCCATCTCGACGGCATCGTTGCCGGTCTCGTCCTCGTCGCTCGACGCGTCACGCGGCGACGGCTCGTCCCACTCCTCGTCCGGAGCCTCGCCCTCGCTATACCACCATTCAAAGTTATCGATATCCATACGGGGCGCCCCTTAGGCCTCGCAAATAAACACTTGCCAGCCTTATACCCCCAGACGCCACAAGGACTCGCACGGAATGTGGCAAAAGGACTGTCCCTTTGTCACATGTGAGGGAGGATGCCAAGGCGCCTGAACGCGCCGTTACCTTTGATGTTTAGATTGGGAGAGAGCCATGATAGGGATCGGGATCGATATCGGGTCTACGGCGGCTAAGGCTGCTGTGGTCGACGGGGAGGGTTCGGTGGCGTGGACGTGCGTGCAGCCAACCGGGTTCTCCTCGGTCGATGCATCCGAGCGGCTGCGCGAGGCACTGGCAGCGGCTGGCTATGACGTGGCTGCCGACGACGTGCGCGTGATCGCGACCGGCTACGGCCGTGTCGCCGTGCCCTATGCGCACAAGGTCGTGACCGAGATTACCTGCCACGGCACCGGTGCCGTGCGCCTGTTTGGCGATCACGGCACGGTGATCGACGTGGGCGGTCAGGATACCAAGGTCATCCAACTCAAGGGCGGCCGCGTGGCCAAGTTTGCCATGAACGACAAGTGCGCCGCCGGCACGGGGCGCTTTTTGGAGATCATGGCCGACCGCCTAGGCATTTCCCAACAGCAGATGGCAGACCTCGCCCGCACCGGCGAGCCTACCAAGATTTCCAGTATGTGCACGGTGTTTGCCGAAAGCGAGGTCATCAGCTTGATCGGTCGCGGTGAGCCGCGCGAGAACATAGCCCGCGGTGTGATCGACAGCGTGGTCTCGCGCGTGGCGACCATGGCCGCGCAGGCGGCGGGCACTCCGTACTATCTGACCGGCGGCTTGTGCGAGAACGCCTTCGTGGTGGAGCGGTTGGGCGAGCTACTGGGGTCGCCGGTGATCACCTCGCCTCAGGCCCGCTTTGCAGGTGCCATCGGCGCGGCGATTCGCGCCGCCGCCTTGGCCTAGGGGTGTACCGCGACATGCGCATTCTCAATATCTCGGCACAAAAACCAGATAGCACCGGCAGCGGCACCTACCTTGCCGCGCTCGTGCGCGAACAGATCGAGACGGGACATCGCGCCGCCGTGCTTTGCGGCGCGGCACCGGGTGATACCCAAGGCGAGCTGGACCGGCGTGCTGCCGTGTTTGCCGTACCGTTTGAGTCGCCCGAGCTGCCGTTTCCCATCTGCGGTATGTCCGATGTCATGCCCTATCCCTCTACACGCTATCGTGACCTGACGCCTTCGATGCTCAAGGCATTTGAGCGGGCATTTGCTGCTGCAATCGATCGGGCGGTGGCTGAATTTCGGCCCGATCTGGTGCTCTGCCATCACCTGTATCTGGTGACCGCATTGGCGCGCGAGTGCGTTCGGGGCGTGCCGGTTGTTGCCGTGTGTCATTCGACCGACCTGCGCCAGCTGCGTTCGCATGCGCTCGCGCGCGATCGCATCGTAAGCGCGGTTCGTCGGCTCGATGCCGTCTTTGCGCTCCATGCTGAGCAGGCTGAGCAGATTGGTCTGGTGTGCGGCGTCGATGCCGATCGCATCCACGTGATTGGGACGGGCTACGACCATCGCGTCTTCTGCCGCGACGCAAGCGTGGCGAGGCAGCCGGGGTCGCTTGTGTACGTGGGCAAGATTTGCTTTAAAAAGGGCGTCGAGTCGCTGGTTCGAGCCGTGTCATTGCCGTTTGACGATGACGTCCGCCCATCTGACTTGGTACTTGTGGGCGGCCGCGGGGACGATGCCGAGTACGCGCGCATCGAGCGCTTAACCGCTGCCTCGGATGTGCCGGTGACGCTGGCGGGGCGCCTGGATAGCGATGAGCTCGTGCGTGCCTACCGCAGTTCCGACGTCTTTGTGCTGCCTTCGTTTTACGAGGGTCTGCCGCTCGTGACGATCGAGGCCCTCGCGTGCGGCTGCAAGGTTGTGGCGACCGATTTGCCCGGCGTTCGTCTCTGGATGGAGGCGATGCTTCCCGGTGCTCCCGTGACGTGGGTGGTGCCGCCGCGTATGACGGATGTCGACACGCCCGTGGCGGCCGACCTTCCGTTGTTTGAGCGCGCACTGGCAGATGCTATCGCGCAGGCGCTTGCGGCGCCGCCTTCGACGTTCGAGCCGTCGGCGGTCTCTTGGGAAGCGTGTCTGGCGCGTATACTTAAAGTCGTTGATTTGTTGGAAGGGGGTTCGTATGGCTAAGGACAGCATGAGGCTCACATCCATGACGGCCGCGAGCGGTTGAGCCGCTAAGTTGGCTCCCGGAGCCCTCGCCCAGGTCCTGGGCGACTTGCCAAATGTGCATAACGACAACTTGCTCGTGGGGTTCGATACCTCCGACGATGCGAGCGTCTTCCGCGTAGGGGAGAACCTGGGGCTCGTGCAGTCCATCGACTTCTTCCCACCGATGGTCGACGACCCGTTTCTGTTTGGCCAGATCGCCGCGGCCAACTCGCTGTCGGACATCTACGCCATGGGCGGGCGGCCGAGCCATGCCATGAACCTGCTTTGCATACCCAGCTGCCTGGGCGTCGAGGTCGCCGGTCAGATTCTGGCGGGCGGCGCCGATAAGTGCGTCGAGGCGGGTTGCTCCATCGCGGGCGGTCACACCATCAACGATGACGAGCCCAAGTACGGCCTGTCCGTGAGCGGTTTTGTCGCGCTCGACCGCATGCTCGCCAACAGCGGCGCGCGCGTGGGCGATGTCCTGCTGCTGACCAAGGCGGTTGGCTCGGGCATCATCACCACGGCCATTAAGGGCGAACTCATCGAGCAGGACGAGGCCGCAGCCATGTTTGACTCGATGCGCACCCTCAACGAGGCCCCGATCCGTTTGGCCGAGGGGCTCGAACTTCACGGCTGCACCGACATTACGGGCTTTGGCCTGATCGGACACGCGTGCGAGATGGCCGAGGGCGCGGGTGTGCAGATTGAGCTTACGTCGGGAGCGGTACCGCGCTTTGACCAGGTGCTCGACATGGCGCGTCTGGGCATTATCCCCGCTGGCTCCTACCGCAACCAGGACTTCTTTGGCCCGCGTGTGGCTGCCGACGAGGACCTGGAGCCGGGCATGCTGGATGCGCTGTACGATCCACAGACCTCGGGCGGCTTGCTCATCGCGGCACCTGCTGCCGATGTGGATGAGCTTGCGCGCCGTCTGCATGCCGAGGGGCGCGTTGCCGCCACAATCGGCCACGCGTGCGAGCCGGTGCCAGGCGGTCCTGCCGTCCACGTTGTCCGTTAACGATACGTTTATTGAACTATGCACCGTTCTAAAACGATTTATTCGAAAGGAATTTACTATGTCTACCAAAATTGAAGTCAATGCCATGGGCGATGCCTGCCCGCTGCCCGTCGTCAAGACGCTCAAAGCCCTGAAGCAGCTCGATGGCGAGGGTGCCGTGGTGACCTCGGTCGACACCGAGACCGCCGTCAAGAACATCTCCAAGATGGCGCAGGAGAAGGGCTGCACGGCCTCGGTCGAGAAGATCTCGGACGCCGAGTGGCACGTGACCGTGACGACCTCTGGCTCCGTTGCCGTGGCCGATCCCGAGCAGGATGGCGCTTCCTTCTGTGATGCCAGCGCCGGCAAGGGCAAGCTCGTCATTTCCGTCTACACCGATTGCATGGGCCGTGGCGACGACGAGCTGGGCCACAAGCTCATGAAGGCCTTCATCTTTGCCGTGACGCAGCAGGAGGAGCTGCCCGCGACCATGCTGTTCTACAACGGCGGCGCCAAGCTCACCGTCGAGGGCTCTCCGGTGCTCGACGACCTGAAGGGCCTGGCCGAGCAGGGCGTCGAGATCCTTACCTGTGGCACCTGCCTGGACCACTATGGCATTAAAGACCAGCTCGCGGTGGGCGAGGTCACCAACATGTACGTGATCGTGGAGAAGATGGAACAGGCCGTGCGCGTCGTGCGCCCGTAGCGTATTGGTTGGAGTTGCCATGAGGGAGAAGCGCCCGGCGCTTGTCATCACGTTTCCCACCACGGCGGCCGCCATGGGCTGCGAGTCCCTGTGCATCGAGCGCGGCCTTCCCGGGCGAACGATTCCCGTGCCCGGGGAGGTCGCTGCCGGCTGCGGTCTGGCGTGGAAGGCGTTGCCTGCCGATGAGGAACTGCTGCGCGGCGAACTCGCCGCGGCGGGCGTTCCCACCGAGGGCTATACCGTGATCGATATGTGGGAGGTCGTGCGATGATCTATCTGGATAACGCGGCGACGACCATGCATAAGCCGCAAACGGTCATCGATGCCGTGACGCAGGCGATGTGCTCGCTCGGCAATGCCGGGCGCGGCGCCACGTCGGGTGCCCTCGATGCCGCCCGTACGATTCATGCTTGCCGTGCCAAGCTCGCGCGCCTTTTGGGTTGCCCGAGGGCGGACCACGTGTGCTTTACGCCCAACTCCACCGCGGCGCTCAACACCGTCATCAATGGCGTGGTGCGCCCCGGCGACCGTGTGGTCACAACGGTGCTCGAGCACAACTCCGTGCTACGTCCGCTCAACCGCCTGGCGGTAGAGCGGGGCGTGACCGTTGAGCATGCGGGCTGCGACGCGAACGGCGTGCTCGACTACGACGAGCTCGAGCGCTTGGTCGCGCCGGGCACGCGTGCCGTGGTGGTGACGCACGCCTCCAATGTGACCGGCAACGCGGTCGACGTTGCACGTGTGGCCGCCATGGCTCATGCGGCCGGCGCGCTTGTGATCGTCGATGCCTCGCAGTCTGCCGGCACGGCGCATATCGATATGCAGGCCATGGGGCTCGATGTTGTGTGCTTTACCGGCCACAAGGGGCTCATGGGTCCGCAGGGGACCGGCGGCCTGGCCGTGGCGGAGGGCATTGACGTGGCTCCGTGGGCCATGGGTGGCACGGGTGTGCACAGCTTCGATGCACTGCAGCCGCTTGAGTGGCCCACGCGCCTTGAGGCGGGCACGCTCAACGGTCACGGCATCGCGGGCCTTCCCGCCGGTCTCGACTTAATCGAGGCGCAAGGCGGGGTCGAGGCGATCGCGGCGCATGAGCGAGCGCTGGCTGATCGCTTTCTCGCTGGCGTGCGCGAGATTCCGGGGATTAAGCTCTACGGTGCCTTTGACCAGCCGACGCGCTCGTCGATTGTGTCGCTCAATGTGGTCGATATCGACTCTGCCGAGATCTCGGACGCGCTCATGCAAGGGTGGGGGATTGCGACGCGCCCCGGTGCCCATTGCGCTCCGCTCATGCACCGCGCGCTCGGGCCCGAGCGCCAGGGTATCGTTCGCTTCTCGTTTGGGTATTTCAACACGACCGAAGAAGCCGACACGGCTATCGATGCTCTGCGCGATTTAGCCTGCTAAAGCTGCTAGACCGTTTATACTTGCGGGACGGGTGTTTTTGCCCGTCCCGTTTTTGTTTCGACCCGAAAGGTGTGCCTATGGCCTCATCCGCCCCGCGCGGCCTGCGCTTCGACCATGTCGTTACCGTCGGCATTGCGCTGTTCTCGATGCTCTTTGGCGCCGGTAACCTCATCATTCCGCCGTTGCTGGCACTTCAGGCCGGCACGGCTACGCCGTTTGCCATGATCGGCTTTTTGATTGCCGCTATCGGTCTGCCCGTCATGGGATTTATCGCCGTCGCGCTTGCCGGAACGGCGCGCGAGCTTGCCGGCCGCGTACATCCCAAGTTTGGCGAATTCTTCGTTGCGGCGGTCTATCTGGCCATCGGTCCGTGCCTGGCCATTCCTCGCACAAGCTCTACGGCCTTCGAAATGCTGGTACCGCTGCTATCCGAGGGCGTTTCGCTCGGCACGGCACGTCTGGTGTTTGCCATCGGGTTCTTCGTCGTCGCGTTTGTGCTCACGCTGCGCCCGGGTGTCATCACGCGCGTGCTCGGCCGCATCACGGGCCCCGCGCTCATTGCGCTCATCGTGCTGGTCGTGGGTGCTGCCGTGATCTCGCCGCTGGGACCGGCTGCCGCGCCTCAGACTCCCTACGAAGCAGGCGCCGCCGTGCAGGGCTTTTTGACTGGCTATCAGACCATGGACCTGCTCGCGTCGCTCGCCTTCGGCATCATCATCGCCGAAACCATCCACGAGTTGGGTGTTACCGACGATAAGCGCGTGGCCTTCGAGATCTCACGCTCCGGTGTGATCGCCGGTGTGCTCATGGCCATCATCTACTGCGGCCTGGCGCTTGCAGGCATGCAGCTCGGCACGGTTATGCCCGATGTCACCAACGGCGCCGCGATCCTTGCGCGTTCGGCCTCTATGCACATTGGTCTTGCCGGCACGGTCGTGGTCTTCGCCATCTTCTTTCTCGCCTGCATGAACGTGTGCATTGGCCTTATCAGCTGCTGCTCGCGTTACTTCTGCGAGACGTATGTGGTCGAAGGGGGAGCGGAGGCCTCCGAGGAGGCCATGCGCCGTCCCTTTGCGATTCTCGCCTTTGTGTTCGCAGCGTTTTCGTGCGTGCTCTCCAATGTGGGCCTCGACGTGATTCTTATGTTCTCGGTGCCCATGCTCAACGCCCTGTATCCCGTTGCCATTGTGCTGTTACTGATGGGCCTGGTGCACGGCTTTTGCGACGCTCATCCGCAGGTGTGGGTGTGGGTCGGCGGCGTGGTTGCTGTGCAGAGTGTGTTCACCTCGGTCCGCGATGCGTTCTTTGCGGGCGCGTGGCTGCCGTTCGATGCACTGCCGCTTGCGGACATTGGAGCCGCGTGGGCGCCGGTTGCCGTGGTTGCCTTTGTGATCGGTCTGCTCCATAGTCGTTTTGTCGCACATTCGAGGAGCTAAGGCATCAATGCTTGCACAGGCGGGGAGTCTCCCCTATAATTTCCTTCGCTTTGGGACACGCAAGGTTTAGACCTTAGCTGCTCAACACCTTCGGGACGTGGCGCAGTTTGGTAGCGCGCCTGCTTTGGGAGCAGGATGTCGCAGGTTCAAATCCTGTCGTCCCGACCATATCTTGCGGGCGTAGTTCAATGGTAGAACCCCAGCCTTCCAAGCTGATGACGCGGGTTCGATTCCCGTCGCCCGCTCCATAAGATAGTTTTAACGGCTTTGGCTCCATTTGGTGCCAGAGCCGTTTTCATAAGCGTGCCGGGCGACGGGAATCGAACCGGGCAGGGTGCGAAGCTGAGAAAATGCGTGAGCATTTTCCAGCGCAGCACGCAAGGGCCAACGGCCCGCAGCGAAACAAGGGTTTGCGAAGCAAACCCTTGGACTTCCCGTCGCCCGCTCCACAAGATAGATGAATGGCTCTGATTCCTTTTGGGACCAGAGTCATTTTCATAAGCGTACGGGGTGATGGGAATCGATGCCGCTCTGCGCCCCACCTAAGTTGCGGTGGAATAGTTACTGGCCGCAAAAGCTGTTATACAGGAAAAATTTCGCCGCAACATATTGAGGCCGAGTGGGCTGGGTCGATGATGGGTTCTGTTGTCGAGAAGATGAGGACAGCCGGTCAGGAGTCTGCGTAGGGTTTTGTGGTTGGTATACCGTAGCCGCGCATCATGGAGCCGAACGCTTTGACATCGTAGGTGTCTGAGAGCTTGAAATGAATGACGTTGTGGCCCATGGCACGCAGGTTCGCGTCGCGCATGAGGGCAGCTCGATAGGTTTTTGCCGCAGTATGTTCCGGATTATTTTGGGCATCGTCCTCAAACTTGCCTAGTCCATGCAGCTCAGCCAGCATCCAAGAGCCGTTTGGCATCTGCCAGCCGTAATCTGCCAAATAATAGCCTGCGTTTCCCGGTAGAGTGATTTCAACCTGAAGTTTGGGAGCGGCAACTCCCGCCAGAATCATTGCCGCCCGTGCTTCGGATTCTCCACCGTTATCCGATCTGCCATCCATATGTTCAAAAACGTCAAATGCGCGCGCGATGCCATGCAGTCCGCGGCAGTTCCCTTGTGCATATGCACGCAATTCTTCACGCTCGACACCGTACTCACGAGCCAACCCGTCGACATAGCCTAGTGCATAACGAAAAGCGCTCGTTCGGGCGATGTCGACCACCGTGCGATATGGATCCGTTAACGTAAACGGGCCGAGCTGCCATACGTCGCCCGGCCGCCAGCGTCGATATTCAACGAATTCGTACATATCGCGTCTGGTGGAACGCGGCAGCAGCACTTGCACCTTGTCGAGAAGCGAATATGCAGAACCGATGCCATAGAGCAGTGCCGCCGTTGCTCCACAAAACACGGCATCCGGTTCAACGACCGCAATAGCGGATGCCAATTGAAAGATGCGATCTTCGACGCCGAGGTCATTCCAATACGCGGAATCAGCATAGACATGGTTGTAGAGTCGAATAATCATCTTTTTTTGCATGAGCGCGAAGGCACAGCGTTCATCCCATTTTTTGGTAGCTACAAACAGGCGCCCGCCATGATGGGCCTCGAATAACCGGAAGAACAGCTCTGCTTGCGGTTTGGAACAGCGTTTATCATGACTCATTTTCGACCCTATGGTCTCGAGGTGGAGTGAATGACACTACGCTATCCCATATTTGGTCCGCCAGACCTTGCCATGAACTGACCAAAAGCTTGACGGAGCAGGTCAGAGTCATGAGTCAGAGCCAAACATATCGGCAAACGGTTGATTAGTGCCCCTCGGCGGCACTAAAAACCACCCTTGCAGAAAGTTGCGGTGAAATAGTTCCTGAAAAGCTCGAATAAGCCTAAATCCAGGAACTATTTCACCGCAACTTAGGAGGGGATGGGGTTAGCCGCGGGGGTGGTGGCGGAGTTTGTCGATGGTGG